>JBBRUH010000366.1:0-6003 GCA_038248005.1 Cytophagales bacterium
AATTACATTTTAAGCAAAAACGATATTTTGAGATGCACCCCTTTTTTCCGTGGCATTATCAGTAGCATAAGAACCAAAGAAACCTATCTTTTTAACTGCCTATTTTTCTACAAGAAGAGTTTTTAGACTTTTTAATTTCTGAGTAATGTCCTTTTTCGTAATCATAATGTCTTTTTTGACTAGCTAAAATAGTAAATTTCTCTGTTTGTAGCCTTATTTAAGTGGTTTTAGTTTAGGTAAAATGCTGAAAAATAAAAAACCGACACAAGCAAAAACGCTCATGTCGGTTAAGAATATATTTCCTTTTTAAGGCTTGAATTACTTAGCTTTCGCAGCTATCAGATTCAAAGCAGATCCGGCCTTAAACCACTCGATTTGCTGCTCATTGTAAGTATGTTTTACTTCAAACTCATCTTTAGAACCATCTGCATGGTTCAAGACTACTTTCAAGTTTTTACCAGGGGCAAATTCAGTCAATCCGATAATATCAATAGCATCGTCTTCTTGCACTTTGTCATAATCATCATTATTGACGAAAGTAATTCCTAACATACCTTGTTTTTTGAGGTTAGTTTCATGAATACGAGCAAAAGATTTCACTAGAATCACACGAACACCTAAGAAACGAGGCTCCATGGCAGCATGCTCACGAGAAGAGCCTTCACCATAGTTATGATCACCTATTACGATTGAGCCGATTCCTTTGGCTTTGTAATCACGCTGTACGGCAGGTACTTCACCATATTCACCTGTCAATTGATTTTTAACGGAGTTGGTTTTATTGTCATTAAAAGAATTGATAGCACCGATGAGCATATTGTTAGAGATATTGTCTAAATGACCTCTATATTTTAGCCAAGGGCCAGCCATAGAGATATGGTCAGTTGTGCATTTTCCTTTTGCTTTGATAAGTAGTTTCAAACCCGTGAGGTCATTGCCGTTCCAAGGTTTGAAAGGCTCTAGAAGCTGCAAACGCTCAGAGTCAGATTTTACAATCACACTTACGCCACTGCCATCTTCGGCAGGTTCTTGGTAGCCTGCATCTTCTACTGCATATCCTTTTGGAGGGGCCATTAATCCTTCTGGCTCATCTAGTTTTACTTGCTCTCCATTTTCGTTGGTGAGAGTATCTGTGAGTGGATTAAAGGTCAAATCACCTGCAATAGCAAAAGCAGTTACGATTTCGGGAGAAGCTACAAAAGCATGTGTAGCGGAGTTTCCGTCATTTCTTTTGGCAAAATTGCGGTTAAAAGAAGTGATGATAGAGTTAGGACGAGTTGGGTCATCCATGTGTCTAGCCCACTGACCAATACAAGGGCCACAAGCATTGGCAAGCACTACACCGCCCATTTGGTTGAATGTATCTAAGATTCCGTCTCTTTCAGCAGTAAAACGAACCATCTCAGAGCCTGGAGTAATCGTAAACTCTGCTTTGGCTTTTAGGTTTTTATCTATGGCTTGTTTGGCAAGTGAAGCAGCACGAGTCAAATCTTCATAACTAGAATTGGTACAAGAACCAATCAAACCTACTTCTAAAACAGGAGGATAGTTATTATCTCTGACGGCTTGTGCAAATTTAGAGATAGGCCAAGCCAAATCAGGTGTAAAAGGACCATTCACGTATGGCTCAAGCTCCGAAAGATTGATTTCTACTACTTGGTCATAATATTTTTCAGGGCTATCATAGACTTCATTATCTGCACGTAGGTTATCGATATGAGCATCAGCTAGGTCAGCTACATCTTGGCGGCTAGTAGAGGCAAGGTAATCACGGGTAGTAGCACCATACGCAAATACAGAAGTAGTTGCTCCGATTTCAGCACCCATATTACAGATAGTTCCTTTGCCTGTAGCTGAGAGTGAATCAGCACCTTCTCCAAAATACTCTACGATAGCATCTGTACCACCTGATACTGTCAAGATACCAGCTACTTTTAAGATTACATCTTTAGCAGAAGTCCATCCGCTCAATTTTCCAGTAAGTTTTATACCGATTAATTTAGGGAATTTAAGTTCCCAAGCCAATCCTGCCATTACATCACAAGCATCTGCCCCACCTACACCGATGGCAATCATTCCTAGACCACCTGCATTGGGCGTATGTGAGTCAGTACCAATCATCATACCACCAGGGAAAGCATAATTTTCTAGCACTACTTGGTGAATAATCCCAGCACCTGCTTTCCAGAATCCGATACCATATTTATCAGAAACAGAAGATAAGAAGTCATATACTTCTTTGTTAGAAGTATTGGCAGTTTCTAGGTCTTTCTTAGCCCCTATTTTTGCTTGGATGAGGTGATCACAATGTACAGTACTGGGCACAGCAGCTTGTGGACGACCTGCTTGCATAAATTGAAGTAAAGCCATTTGAGCAGTTGCATCTTGCATAGCTACTCTATCAGGAGCAAAATCTACGTAATCTTTACCCCTGGTGTAGGCTTCGGTGGGCATACCCTCAAATAAGTGAGCGTATAAGATTTTTTCTGCAAGTGTCAAAGGTCTGCCTACCACTTGGCGGGCTTTGTTGATTCGGTCTCCCATTTGGGTATAGACCGATTTTATCATTTCTATATCGAAGGCCATAATGAATTATTTGATTAGTTTGAATAGTTAAACAAAAAATAAACTACAAAACAAAGATAAGTAAAAGCACTTGTAATCAGCTAATTTTATGCTATTTTAGAATGGGTTTGCATAAAAAAACTTTCCTATTCTCTGCCCTGTATATTAATAACAATTCGGGTATAGCTCTCTTTGTTTGCATTTTTTGAAAATTCATTGGGTTCTCTACTAGTTTGGAGTTAAAAACTGTCAGATCTCTAAATTTTAATGAAAATCAAATAGTAGGATGTATGGCAAAGAAGTAATTACTTTTGCAATGTCTTAAAAGTATCTGCTGTTGCTTCACAAGTAACACAGAGTCACAGATAAAAATTTATTGAACATTTCCCAATAATTAAGTATTTTACAAGGGAGCATCGTAGATTCATAAATGCTCCCACAATCTTTTTTGATTACTTTTATACAAATAAAAGCATAGCGTTTTTGATAATGATAAAATAAATATATGGAAAAAATAAACTTTCAAGACATGTCTTTTGATGCAACTCACCAAGCTATCATAGCCATAGTAAATGAAAAAAGCGAATTTTTAAGCGATCAGCAAATTAAAGATGCTCAATATGATATATTAGAATTTATAAAGCAGTACAATCATCCACCTCACTTGATGATTAATTTGCAATATTTAAGGACTCCTGTTCATCCTGAATTACAAGAATGGATTGCTCTCAAGATAATTCCAAAAATCTTGAAAATGGGAATTCTCAAAATAGCCTATATCATGCCAATGGACGAAGTAGAAAAGATTTCAGTAGAACAAATCACGGATGAGGTAACTGATTCGGTTGTAAATCAATCCTCTAAAACAGCAATTGCTTACTTTGATAATGAGCAAGATGCTTTCAAATGGTTCACAAAATAATTTACTTCAGCTCTATTTTATCTATCAATAGTTTGAATGATTCTGGCTTTTTGTTACCAATCAAAAAGGCTATTTCTTCCATCTTTTCGCCTGAATAATTGGACATTCTAAGTTTTTGTCCTCTGAAAGTAGGATACATCTCTGATAAAGTGATCTCTATCACTTGCCAATCTTTGCTTGTGTCTATAAAGGTGATATAAGAATAATAATCAGATTGCTTAGATTTTACCCTCACTTGGTATTGTTTGCCATCTCCTTTTAGTCGGATGAGCATTTTGCTGTAATTTTGAATACTTTTGGTCTCAAAACCATGCCTTAGCGAAGAAAATCCTCCATTATTCTCTAATGAAACCCTTCCTTCAAATACGCCATTCCCTTCTGAATCTATGCTAAAATTTCCAGCAGACATGCCTCCCATTACACCATCATCTACTATTTGCCAGCTGTTAGTTTTGGTATTGGAGTCAAAATCGAAAAGCATTAAATTACTTGTTGTCATAGTCATCAGATAAAGAAATATATTGAGGTAAATCATGTTATTTTGCTTAGATGTATCATGATAAACAATCTTTTAAAAGCATAATTGTTTTGATTTTAATCATAGGAGAAGCCTTTTATTTAAAAAAAAGTCTTTTTTATGAATTTTTTTTAGGATCTTATTCTCCTAAAAAGTTTTTCTTAATCATTGGTCTTAGTATCTCGCTCAATGCTGTCAATTTAATAGACTCTCTGTGGAAAGTGTTTGAGTGGGGTAAGTCCAAAAGAATACTTTAGTGGCATTATAAGAATAATTTCCAATTTAGTACAAGTAAAGCACTCATTATCAGATTATTATACACTTGTAATTTATAACTCATTTCTCACTTAACAGATATTTCCTTATCAATCTACCTTATCTAGTAGGCGAGGAAGCAATAAAAGTTCTGTTTGTCGTCCTCCGATATAATAAAAGTCTTTTCCATCAAAATAGCCATCTTCTTCTAGCATAATTCTGATTTCTTTATTGTCCCAAGCAGGTATTTGTACTGCTGCATTGAGTTCAATAGAATAAGCCGTATTGGGATAAAGCGGATAATCACCCGAACCTGGTACACCTCCTTGCTGATCCCAAAGACCGATAGTAGGCCCTGCGGCGTGTCCATGGTAGCCAATCGGATGCGTATAGATGACTGCCTCGATGCCTTCACTGTTGGCTTGCTGGAGTGCTCCTTTTAAGATTTCATTGCCAGTTCTCCCCGTCTTAAATTGACTAGTGAGAATATCTTGTAGGCGATTACCGACTTTAAACGCTTTCTGTAAATCTTCAGGAGGAGCTTTTTCTCCTACCTTGAGTACATAGGCATGCTGTTGTGTGTCTGTATTGAGCCTTAGATAGGTAATCCCAAAATCTACATGGATTAAATCTCCAGGCTGAATCACCTCAGGGTCAGGCTTAGAAGAGAAGCTTCTCAGATGGTCAAAGCGTTCATTATCAGCACGCTGTAAAGATACCGTAGGGTGAAACCATGTAGTAAGCCCAAGTGCCGTAATGCGGTCACGGTACCACCATTGTACTTCTTGTGTAGTAGTTACGCCTGGTTGAATCACTTTCTCAGACAAGCCTTCTCTAATAATGAGATGAGCCATACGCATAATCTGAGGATACACAGCCATCTCTTCGGCTATACGTGTCTCTAGCCAAGCGATGCCGAGCTTTTCAGCAGATACGATTTTACTAGCGAATTTTTTAGGGATTTTCTGCATCAGCAAAGCATGCTCTGTATAGCTGATGCCATCTGCCAAGCCAAAATCATTGGAATAATTGAGGGCAATGGTATTGGGTTGTCTTGCCTCTATCACCTCTGCTAACCTTGCCCATTGGTCAGGCTGTGTCTCAGGATTCCAAGCACTTTTAAATACGCTCCCTACATTGTAGCGAGCAATCGCCAATGTCTCTACAGTATCTGACTGCAAAGGACGATACACAACCAAGATAGTACGCCTTCTTGCAGAAAGCCACTCAGCAGGCAACATTGTTTTGAGTATAGGATCTTCATTATATTCACGAGAGATGAGTATCCACATATCTATTTTTTCTCGTTTGAGTAGCTCAGGCAGTAGCTTTTTTGCTCGAATCTCAAGCCATTGATCTATGACCTTTGCTTGCTCAGAGGTGGATAAAATGTGTGGCATCTCATTTTGTGCTTTTAAGCCAATAAGTGCAGAAAAATAACAAAGTAAAAAAAGTGTAATGTAAAGATGTTTCATTTGAAATATTGTTTTACTATAATAAAGGAGTCAATTTAAAGCAAATACTTTCTTTCTACAAATATCTGGTTCTAAAATAAGTTTTATGATTAGATTGAATGCTTCAAATTGGTGAAAGTTTAAATCAAATTGTGCGGTGGTTTATAGTCATTTATTTTATAGAAAAATATCTATCTGGCTGGACTACGACAGCCTCTACTCCATTGAAAATCTTTGGAGCTACTTTTTTGATAATATTGTAACTAGCATTTACATCTGCATTAATTAGA
>JBBRUH010000367.1:0-5995 GCA_038248005.1 Cytophagales bacterium
AGGGTAGAGAAAAGGGCACTATCCTGACCAAAAGAGAAAAACACAAAACGGTTAAAAAAAGTAAAAATAAGACCCAAAAAGAGGTCAAGAGAGAGTAAAAAATAATCTAAAATAGGCATCAACAAAAATAACTTAGTCTAAAAACAAAGTTATCAAAAGGACTATGTCCAAAGTCTAAATTTCATAAGAAATATTGAATAAAAAATAAGACTTACAAAAGCATGAAATTGTTTGGTAAATCAACTAATTTTTTCAAAATTGCATCGCAATTATAAACTCTTTTCCCGAAGAAAAACAAAAAATACATCTTGTCTTTTTTAAAAGAATCCTTAATCTTATGATGAATCAAATCAATCCGACTACCACACAAGCTTGGCAAAAGCTAGAAGCACATGCTGAGATGGCAAGAATATTCTCGCTCAAACATTTATTTGAAAATGATACCAAGCGATTTGAGAAGTTTTCTATCAAATTTGAAGATATTTTACTAGACTATTCTAAAAATCTGATTATAGAAGAAACCCTTAAATACCTTCTTGATTTGGCAAAAGAAGTTAAATTGGAGGAAGCCATAGAAGCCATGTTTACAGGAGAAGTCATCAACAAAACAGAAAAACGGGAGGTATTGCACACTGCTTTGCGTAACCGTAGCAACGAACCTGTGATGGTAGATGGAAAAGACATTATGCCTGACATCAATGCTGTGTTGGCTCAGATGAAGGCTTTTTCTGAAAAAATCATCTCTAGTGAGTGGAAGGGCTATACCCAAAAAGCCATTACAGACATCGTCAATATCGGAATCGGTGGTTCTGATTTAGGCCCTTTGATGGTTACGGAAGCCCTTAAAGCCTATCAAAAACCACATTTGAACGTTCATTTTGTATCTAATATAGATGGGACACACCTCACCGAAACACTCAAAAAGGTAAACCCTGAGACGACTCTTTTTATCATTGCTTCTAAGACTTTTACCACCCAAGAAACCATGACCAATGCACACTCTGCAAAAGCTTGGTTTTTGGAGCAAGCCAAAGATGAATCAATGGTTAAAAAGCATTTTGTAGCACTTTCTACCAATCAAGAAGGTGTGGCATCTTTTGGGATAGATACACAGAATATGTTTGGCTTTTGGGATTGGGTAGGAGGGCGATACTCACTTTGGTCTGCCATAGGCTTGTCTATTGCTTGTGTGATAGGGTTTGATAATTTTGAAGAATTATTAGAGGGAGCCAATGCAATGGATATACATTTTAAAACTGCTCCTTTTGAAGAAAATCTGCCTGTATTGCTTGCTGTGATAGGTGTGTGGTATGGTAACTTTATGGATGCTGACACGGAAGCTATCTTACCTTATGACCAATATTTACATCGTTTTGCGGCGTATTTTCAGCAAGGAAACATGGAAAGCAATGGCAAATCAATAGCCCGAAATGGAGAAGAAATCAACTACCAAACAGGCTCTATTATCTGGGGTGAGCCAGGCACGAACGGACAACACGCCTTTTATCAGTTGATTCACCAAGGTACTAAACTCATTCCTTGCGATTTTTTAGCTCCTGCTATTAGTCATAATCCTTTAGGTGATCATCACCCTAAGCTATTGGCTAATTTCTTTGCACAGACAGAAGCACTGATGAAAGGAAAAAATGGGCATGAAGTAGAAGCTGAACTCATAGCAGAGGGTAAAAGTGAAGAAGAAATAGCCTTTTTGAAACCCTTTAAGGTTTTCTCTGGCAATAGACCTACCAATTCTATCCTATTCAAAAAACTCACTCCACGCACATTAGGCAGTCTAGTGGCGATGTATGAGCATAAAATATTTACACAAGGAGTAATCTGGAATGTATTTAGTTTTGATCAATGGGGTGTAGAGCTGGGCAAACAACTTGCAAAAAATATCTTGCCTGAGCTAATATCAGATGAACCCGTAATGAGCCATGATGCTTCTACCAATGGACTTATCAATGCTTATAAAGAAATGAAAAAAGATTAAGTGAGAGAGGGTTTATTGTCTTAGAAATAATTTGTTGGTCCTCCCTCTAGTCTAAGAGTCTTGACCCACGACAGCAAGATAGTCTTAGATACTATCTTTACAGCTAGTCTGAGATTATCTGATTTAGTTTATTTAAAAATCTCATTATCAAGTTATTACAAACTTGTGATTCATGATTTACTTAGTAAAGTTACAAAAATAAAATAATCCAAAAAGGTCTATATCCTGCGTATATGAAGTACAAAAGTCATTTGTTGAGCAGTTTATTTTTTCCTTTTTACTTAGCCTTTTATGAAAAATAATATACTTTAAACTTATATTTTCGTTTCAAATAATATTATACTTTTATTTCTCTTCTTACCTTTAAAATTAAAAGAATGAAAAATTTTATCTTGTGCCTTTTACTCCTTCTTCCTAGCATCTCAAATAGCCAAAGTATCAAAGATATGTATGATTTATTTCAGGACAAAATGCGTAAATCTTGCCAAAACACTGAGACAAATCAGGTCTTAATTGACGATAAAAATGATTTTATACTGATTCAAAATCCAGAAGATGAAAATGATTTCATTCGTTTTAAATCCTTTACAAAAGATGATAACACAAAGATTTTTGGATTTCAATATGTTGCTTTACGTATAGACATAGATTTTAGGATGACCAGAACTGAATTTTATGTGTTTAAAGATAATCAATGGGAAGACGTAACCTATGATGTATATCCTAATATTGGTTTTAAAGAGTATTGGGGAAATAAAGCCTTGCCTAATCAGCATTCACAATCGTTAAATGTTGATTTGATGCTGCCCCAAGAAGGTACTACTGTTGTTGCAAAAAGCTCACCAGCAATCAAGTTTCAGTTTGTTTATGATATTCTGCCCAATGGCTATGAAGAGATGATTGTAAAAAGAAAATATAAAACCATCGAGTTAAACTGGAATAAAACAGCAGGTAGTTTTGAAATTGGGAAAAAATATTGAGTTGAAATAAGTGATGAGTTATAAATAATGAGTGATGAGTTATCTTAATAAGGTGCTGATAGTCAGTTTTTTATAACAATATTAAAGTATAAATTGATTTTGATTATCTACTTACAAATAAATTACTTAGTTTAATTTCTTCATTATCCGATGTCTTTCAGCACTTATTAACCATTGATAAATCAATGGTTTTTTTTGTTTTCTACAAAAAACAGAAATTTCTAAAAACCAAATCACAGCCTTATGTTTTCATTTTTTCACGAATAATTTTCATAATGCTACTAAAAATGATTAGAATTACCAATACAAAATTTTTTAACTTAATTAGAATTAAATCATGAAAGCAGTATTGGTCAAAGAATATGGTCCAGTGGATAATCTAGTAGTAGAAGAAGTTCCTTCACTCAGTGCCAAAAAAGGACAAGTAGTCATTAGCGTAAAAGCTTGTGGCGTAAATTTTCCTGATATACTCATCACCCAAGGTTTGTATCAGTTTAAGCCAGCTCTGCCTTTTTCACCAGGAGGAGAGGTAGCAGGCATCATCAAAGAAGTAGGAGAGGGAGTTACAAATTTTAAAGTAGGCGATGCGGTGTTTACGGGTGTGCTTTTTGGAGGCTATGCCGAAGAAGCTATTGCTGATGCCAAGATGGTATTTCCTATTCCTGAGGGGATGGACTTTACTACTGCCTCTTCTATTATGATGACCTATGGCACTTCTTATCATGCACTCGTAGATAGAGCTAAGATACAAGCAGGGGAGACTTTGCTGGTATTAGGAGCAGCAGGAGGAGTAGGCTTAGCCGCAGTGGACATAGGCAAAGCACTAGGGGCAAAGGTAATAGCCGCCGCTTCTACAGATGAAAAATTAGCCCTTTGCAAAGAATATGGTGCAGATGAAGTAATCAACTACAGCACCGAAAATCTTAAAGAACGTTTAAAAGAGATAGCAGGCTCAAAAGGAATAGATGTAATCTATGACCCTGTAGGAGGTGATTATTCTGAAACAGCATTTAGGTCAATAGCTTGGGAAGGGAGATTTTTGGTAGTAGGTTTTGCAGCAGGCGACATCCCCAAACTGCCACTCAATCTGCCTTTGCTCAAAGGTGCACAAGTAGTAGGAGTATTTTGGGGAGCATTTACGCAGAGATTTCCTCAGAAAAATGCTCAGAACTTTGTAGAACTGATGAAAATGTTCCAGACAGGTAAGCTCAAAAATCATATACATGGCACTTATCCCCTTGAAAAAGTAGTAGAAGCACTCAAAGAAATGATGGATAGAAAGGTGCAAGGCAAGGTAGTGTTAGTAACTGAATAAGAATAGTATAGATTTTGTTGGTTCTTTTAAATAAAATACCGTATATTTGATAACAGATAAAATCATTGGGTTTAAACCAATCAGCCCAATGAGTTATTGAAATAAATTCTTTTGGTTTTATATAATAGTAGTTTCTGCTAAAATCAATTTAATCATTAAAAATTAGCAAATAAATTTTATAACTATGAGCGATAAACACTTACAAACTCGCAAATCTCTTACCGTTCAGACAGCAGTATTTGGGGGTTCTACTATAGCTTTAGGCTTTTCTGCAGCCAAAGTCATTGGTACTTTATTTACTGTGGGCATAGGTGCAGTATTAGGCACCTTTAGTTTTTATACTTTACTAGCCTTTATTTTCTTTAGTATTCCTATGTTTAGAGGGGCTTTTAAGGCATTTAGTGATTTGGATTATTCTAAAGCAAATCAAAAAGGCTGGCTAGGATCTCTTTCTGCACTTGCACTTGTGATTCTAGACTTTATAATTTAGACTTTATAGGTAACACAAAGAACTTAGCAAATCTGCTAAGTTCTTTGTGTTTTGATACCCATCTTATAATTAAGATACCTTCAACGGCAACCTCACACACACAAATTATTTTCTCAGATTAAATTGATTTTTTTAAATACCCAATAATTGCTTTTAAATTATTGTTAATAGAGCTTATATCTCGTGAAATTTGCTTTAATTTGAAATGAAATTGATTGAAAAACAGATAAAATTTTGGGAGTTCTTCCTTTTCAAGTCTAATATTCACATTAAAAATAGTATATCTCAGATGAACAGTCAGACCATTCGTATATTAATAGTTGAAGATGAAATAGAAATCGCAGATGATCTTCGAGAAACTCTCGAGGAGTTTGGTTATCAAATTACTGATGTAGTACATTCGGGAGAAGATGCCTTAAAATCTATAGAGCGAATAGAACCTGATTTGGCATTGTGTGATATTAAGATTAATGGCTATATGGATGGAATTCAGACTGCCGAAGAAATCAAGAAAATAATAGACATCCCTATTATTTTCTTGACTGCTCATTTTGAGAGAGCCTTGCTAGATAGAGCAAAAAAAACTCACCCTGTTAACTATCTTCTAAAACCTTTTGATGAAGACCGCTTACGCATTGCGATTGAGTTTGCTATCTCTAATCACAACCTAAAACCTAAAAAAATCCAAGAAGAACCAGAAATACAAGACCGTGCTTTGCCAGAATATAATATCAATAATGATCGTATTTTTGTCAAAATAGATGGGCGATGGGTTAGAATATTCATTGATGACATACTTTTCTTAAAGGCCGATGGGTCGGGCTGTAATATCATCACTACCCAAAATCAGATGGTTTCTATCCGCTCACAGAACCTCAAAACATTTATGGAGCGGCTTTCACATCCTAAAATTATCCGTACTGATCGCTCTTATGCCATCAATATAGATAAAGTAATAGGAGTAGAGGGCAACAGCTTGCTACTTGAAAAAAACATTGATAGTGCCAATAATAACCCTATAGATATTCCGATTAGCGATACTTACCGCTCTGAGGTAATGAGTGCATTGCGTCTCAAATAAATAAGAAATGGATACCTACTAAATGCTTGGTAGTCTAAAATAGGGCTTTGGTAAATCATTTTAGTACTTTGGTGAATTTTGTTTTTCTAAATCACCCAAGATTCTTATCTTCAACTTATAAAATAATAAAATTACA
>JBBRUH010000368.1:0-5982 GCA_038248005.1 Cytophagales bacterium
AGGATCTTCATTGACACAAAAATAAACATCTTCGTACTCTAAAATGCTCTTGTTTTTCTTTAAGAATGTAGTACGCAACTCTTCCCAAGTTTCTCCTTGAATGTGTAAAGTACAGCTAAACTCATTTCCCCACCAAGCCATCGTTCTTAGCGTGAAAATATGCTCTGGCATCATTAATTTGGGGAAGTCTAAGACCCAATAAGGCAAATCTTGGTATCGTTCACCACGAGAGATTTTACCTGCTTGTAGGTCTGTTAAGGGAGGAAATGGAAAGGAAACTGAAGTATCTATATGTTTTTTTAAAGCTTGTTGCACTTCTCCAAAGAGCACTTGCATTTTCTCATTGATTTCTACCTTGGTTTTGAGGAAATCTTGATTTTGGAGATACTTCAGTTCTTTTTCATCAAACATTTGATTTATTTATCAGTGAGCATAAAACCTACTCCGTGTACATTTTCAATTTTGATTTGAGTATCTTTTTTGAGGTATTTTCGGAGTTTGGTGATAAATACATCAAAGCTTCGTCCATGGAAATAATCATTTTCTCCCCAAATAGCGATGAGGGCTTCTTCTCTTCGGAGGATATTATTTTTTTTGAGATAGAGTAGTTTTAAAATTTCACTTTCACGAGCAGTGATTCGTCTTTCATCTCCCTCAATTTTTAGGAGCTGAAGGCTATAATCAAAGGTATATTTTCCAATCGTAAAGATAGTTTCTTCTAAATCATTGGGTACTGATATACTGCTTCTTTTCAGAATGGCTTTGATGCGGTAAACCAATTCTTCTTCATTAAAAGGCTTGGTAATATAATCATCTGCCCCTAGTTTAAAGCCATGTATTTTATCATCTACAAGTGATTTAGCAGTCAAAAATAAGATAGGAATGGTTTTATTATTTACTCTAATTTCTTTTGCGAGTGAGAAGCCATCTTTCTTAGGCATCATCACATCAAAAATACAAAGGTCAAAAAGTTTTTCTTTAAAAGCTTCAAGTGCTTCTTCTCCATCTCTACATAGCTTCACTTCGAAACCTTCCATCTCGAGATAGTCTTGCAAAAGTGAGCCAAGATTAAAATCATCTTCGGCAAGTAATAGACGGGTTTTTATTTTATTTTTTATCATTGTCTTGAGTATCGTTTATACTATGATTTGTGAAGACACAAACCAAGGGCTAAAAACCCTACATTTTAAATATCAATTATTCATAAGGCAAAAACAAATCAAAACGACTTCCTTTGCCTAGTTCACTAGATAGATTAATATGACCTTTGTGTGCATCTACCATCATTTTCACATAAGCAAGTCCCAGCCCAAAGCCTTTGACATTATGAATGTTACCAGTAGAAACCCTATAAAATTTATCAAAAATATATTTCTGCTTGTCTTTGCTCATCCCTATTCCTTTGTCTTCTACCGAGATAACCACACCATCTTCACGGTCGTGCGTACTAATGGTAATTTCAGGTCTATTAGGAGAATATTTATTGGCATTGTCTAGGAGGTTAGAAATAACATTGGTAAGATGATTTACATCAGCCATTACTTCGTGATGGAGTGCATTCAAAAGACATTGAATTTTCCCATTGCGTGCTCTTACTTGTAAATCTATGGTATTGAGAGAGTTTTGGATAATATCATGGATGCTTGTCTTAGATTTATCAAGCTGAATATCACCTCTTTCTAACTTGGCTATTCTTAAGACTTGTTCTACTTGTTCTTGTAGCTTAGAGTTTTCTTCATGAATAATTCCAGAATAATGAATGATTTTATCTTGATTATTTAAAATCTTAGGACGGCGAAGCATGTTACTCGCTAGAGAAATAGTAGAAATAGGCGTTTTTAACTCGTGAGTCATATTATTGATAAAATCAGTCGTCATTTCTGAAAGCTTTTTTTGCTTCCAGATAGTCTGAATCGTCATAATAAAGCCAGTAATCAAGAGTGTTATAAAAAAGAAGGAGGCAGCAAGCATTCCTCCCATTTGCTCAAAAACATAAAAATTAGGATTAAGAAAAGCAAGCCTCAGTTCGGCTCGTTTGGGCTTTAATATACCATCTAGGCATAGCCCGTGAGCATTTACATTGGTTTGGCAAGTGCCTGCATAGTCTGGGTGTTTTTTATCTACTATCTCAAAGGTATAATCCAGATTGATATGATGATACCTAAACTCAGTCTGTAAAAGACTATCTATTTTATCTTTTTGAGCTTTGCGGATAGGAATAACCAATGAGCGATTTTGGTTCTGCTCTATGGTATTTGCAATGGCTTGCACTGTGAGGCTATCTTTGGAAAGGCGATAAGCTATGCGATAAGAAGCCATCGTTACACGGTGCTTTAATTGTGATTCACGTAGCTGTGCTGCGTGTCTTATCCAAGTGATTTGCATAATCACCAATCCTAATAAAGACAAAGCAGAGGCTGTGATGATGAATATAATACGTCTTTTCTTCATTGTTTTACAAAGGTATTCATTCGGTTTTTTCTATTAAGGCTTTAACAACTCGATAACGGCACTTTTTGCTTGTATATCTAGCCTTAGAAAACATATTCTTTCTTATGAAAAGAAAACTAACTATTTTTTTTGAATAGAAAAAATTTTTCAAAAAATATTTCCCCAATATAGCTTTCAAACTGTTGAAATACACTCAATCAATTTATTTTAACTCAATAGTAACACTTTGATAGTTCAGCTAAGTATTTTTTTGGTATTGGTCTTAAATTTTCACACTTTTGCAAGTCTCATAAATATTATTTAAGGTATTTATTTGGATAACCTCACTTAGACTTAATAAATTTCACTTTTGTAGCCTATTTGGGTAGATTAACTATTTTTTAAGATTCAATAAACATTTTCGACATGACTACCGAACAATTCAAGGACATGAAGGCTCGTATCTCGGCTTTAAGGGGGTATCTTTGACTACGATGAGAAGCTAGAAAAGATAAAAGAACAAGAAACCTTTACTCTCAACCCTAAATTTTGGGATGACCCCAAAGAGGCTGAAAAAATCCTCAAAAATATCAAATCTATCAAGGTTTGGACTGATAGTTATGACCATTCTCAAGGGCTATTTGAGGAATTAGAAATTCTCAATGAATTTTTAGAAGAAGGAGAAGGAAGTGTAGAAGAAGTAGAAAAGACTTTTAGAAAAGTCTTACAAACTGTAGAAGACCTAGAGTTTAAGAAAATGCTCAGTGGTGAAGAAGACCAACTCAATGCCATTATAGAAATTAACCCTGGGGCTGGAGGTACAGAAAGCAATGATTGGGCAGAAATGCTCATGAGAATGTATATCCTCTGGGGAGAAAAAAATAACTATAAAGTAAAAGAAGTAGATTACCAACCAGGAGAAGTAGCAGGCTGTAAGTCGGCTACGCTTGAGTTTGAAGGTGATTTTGCGTATGGACACCTCAAATCTGAAATAGGAGTGCATCGCCTTGTTAGGATTTCTCCTTTTGACTCTGGGGGGAGAAGACATACTTCTTTCGCTTCTGTGTTTGCCTATCCCGTAGTAGATGATACGATTGAGATTGATATTAATCCTGCTGATATTAGTTGGGATACTTTTCGCTCAGGAGGAGCAGGAGGGCAGAATGTAAACAAAGTAGAAACGGCTGTTCGTCTTAAGCACGCTCCTAGCGGACTTATCATAGAATGTCAGCAAGAACGCTCTCAAATCCAAAACAAGGAAAAAGCCCTTAAAATGCTCAAATCTAAACTATATCAAATAGAAGTAGATAAACAAAATGCAGCACGTGATAAAGTAGAAGGAACAAAAATGAGGGTTGATTTTGGCTCACAAATCCGAAGTTATGTATTACATCCTTATAAGATGATTAAAGATTTGCGTACCAATCACGAACGCTCAGATGTGCAGAATGTACTGGATGGGGATTTGAATGATTATATCAAAGCGTATTTGATGAGTGATGATTAAGTAAAGTTTATTTCTCTAATCCGTGCTTCGTATCTTCACGAAGCACTTTGTTTTTATTATGGAGGTCTGAGATTGAATTTTGTATCAAAAAGAATCTTGTGGCTCATTAAGACATCTCTCACTTATAATACTCCTCATCTTCATACACTGCTTGGTTTACTTTTAGATTACCGATTATAAATGTTTTAGACTCTACATCTTGACCACCATAGTAATCACTTAGTCTAATTTTTTTGACTAAGAAATCATTGGCATCTATCTCAAGTTCAAACTCTTGCTTATTCGAGTACACAGGGTTGAATTCACTAAAAACAAGCAAATAACGATTGCTATTCTTATTTAATGTGCAATCAATTTCCACCCCTTCTTGTGTCATTTTTTTGAGTAGTTCTAAGAAGAAATCTTCATTATGGATATACATTGGTAATATAAAGTCATTCTCATAAAATAATGAAAGTCCATCTATATCAGGCTCAAGTATATTCGTTTGATTATTAGGAATGTCTTTTTCTATGATTTTATTGCCATCATAAGTGATGGTCTGTTTCATCAATTCTTCTACTTTCAAGAAAGCATTAAGGGTTTTGAAGGGCATCTTTTTAAAAGTAACTGTTGCCTTTCTTACTTCGGGGTCTAAGTTAAACAAGCCCTCTTGTAAGGTTATTTCTATATCATACTGCCCGTTTTTGATGGTTTGGTGTGCTTGCTTGCTCTTTTGTAATACTTCTACAATAGGGTGCTTTGGCAATGCGGTGGTATCTAGCACAAATAATTTTTTGAAATCTATATTACTCAGCACGTTGTACTCTGCCCAAAAATCTTCTTTGTATTCTTCTACTGCTTGAAATTTCTCTTCTATGTTATCAAAATCTAGCTTTTCAGATGCTAGGATAGGGTTTTGAGTTATAGCTTCTATTTCTGTAATCAGTATTTCTTGTTTTGAAGAGTTTTGATATCTAATCAACTTTGTATTACTATCTTGACTAAAACCCTGAGATTCTATTTTGATATATTTAGGATACCATTGCTTATTTATGTTTTGGTAAACAATTTTTTTATAAATATCACTTTTACGTTCTCTTCCTCCTTTATCACTAGACTTAATATAATCATTATTCTGTCCATACTCTGCCTTTACAATGGCATAAGTATCTGCTTGAATGTATAATTTTCCATAATGTAGAGAATTGATACTTTGTCTATACCTTTTGTTAGAAGCAGCTTTTGACATTCCAGAACTTAATGTAGTAGGCTTTACATTATCCTTTTTATCAAAAGAAACTACATAAATCAATTGATTATCTAAGTACATCAGACTATCTAACTCGTAAATATATTTCTTGAAAAAACGCTCATTCAAGAAACTTACTCTTTGCATAGATACATCAATCATATACCAATAGGTATTTACTGGGTAGTTTAGACGTTTATCTATAGTTTTTTGGAAATATTCTAGTTTTCTAGTTTTTATGAGTCTAGTACTTGTTTGAATATCCTCATAATTTATTTTTGCTAAGTTTACATTTTGTGTTTGCTGAGTAGTCTTGTCAAAATAAACCTGTGCTACAGTTTCTATTAAGCTATATTGCTGAGATAAAAACGATTCTTTGTAATCCTTTAGGTCATAGTCTTTATAAAAATAAGTCATCAGCTTACTTTCATAATCATAGTTCATTGGAATATTTTGGATGGCTTTTTTGATAATCTCAAGTGCATCTAAGGGCTTGACTTCTATGGCAGAAAGTACGAAGGCTTTACTTTGTAATTGAATGACTGCTTCATTTAGAAGAATAGCTTTGCTAATGGGTAAATAAGCCGTCTCATAGCCAAGAAAAGAAATGGCAAGGGTATCATTCTTGTACTTCTGAGGAAGCACTAGTCTAAATCTCCCCTCTGCATCTGTAACTGTTCCGAGGCTTGTATTTTTTATGCTGAGATTGCTATATGTTAGTGCTTCTTTGCTTTCTGTGTCTATCACTTTTCCCTGTATCACCAGAGAGCTTTGAGCTTGCAAGAAAGAAAACTGCACTAAAAAAACAAAAAAT
>JBBRUH010000369.1:0-5939 GCA_038248005.1 Cytophagales bacterium
ATTTGAAAAGATTAGCATACAACCCTTGCACCAATACCTCCAAAAACTATCTCATTTAGAGGGCTTGAGTGAGCAACTAGGAGGCACTATCAAGGAGTACTTATTACAGAATCTTCCTCAAATTATGGAGGGACGCATCGCTGATTTAGTGAGTGATAACCTCTCCAAACAACCTGATACACGCCTAAGAGATATGGTCAGAAAGGCAATGGGCGAAGAACTAAGACCTTTGAGCTTTTTTGGAGGAATGTTAGGGGCAATTACTGGGGGAGCACTTTTAGGACTTCCTTCTTTTAGTAGTACTGGACTTGCTCTTGCGGTCTCAGGTACGGCGTATGGTCTTACGGGTTGGGGTACGAATTGGCTGGCTATCAAGATGCTTTTCAAACCCTATAATCCCATTAAAATACCAGGTTTGAAGCGAAATGTACCCTTCACTCCAGGAGTTATCGCCAAGCACAAAGGACGCTTTGCACAAAGTATGGGGCGATTTATTGGGGATAGATTACTGAATCAGGAAAACCTTCAAGGTAATTTTTCTAATAACCAAGAACGCCTAGAACAAGCTATGCAAGAGGTGCTTCTCAAAGATAATTATGCTTTTTTAAATAATTTATTAGTCAATCATCAAGAAACGATTAGTCAAGATTTGACAGAGTCATTCTTTGATATTTTTGAGCGTCAAGGTTCTTTTTTTGATGCTCAGATACAGCCACTCTTAGACAGAAATGCCTCTAAAACGTTGGCTGTATTAGATTTAAGTGCCTTGGCAAAGTCGATTGATACCTACTTGACAAAGGACAAGACCCACGAAGGTTTAAAAGGTTATGTACAGAATCAAGCGGGTATTTGGGTCAAAACGGATAAAACATTAAAGAACCTATTGACCGAAAATCAACTCAATAATCTCAAAACACAGGTAAGCCAATGGCTTGAGAGAGAATTAGAAAACTTTTCACAAAAACTCACTCCTTCACAAATCTGGACTTGGGTGGATTGGTCGCAAGTAGAAGAGCGTGCGGAAGGCTTCCTTAAAAATAGTCTAGCACAACTCCTCAGTGATACTCAAGAAGAAAAACTCAAAGAAGAAGTTTTTCAATTTTTAAAGCAAAAAATCCAAAGTACGGAGGTAAAAGACCGCTTGTATCAGTTTATAGACCAAAAACTCAATGCTGAATTTTCTCCTGAAAAGAACCTAAAAGATTTTTTTGGGGGAAGGATTATAGAATTACTCGAGCAGAATCTTAATAATATCTTAGCTAAGGTCATAGAGATGGGCAATGATTGGATGAAAGCCAACAGAGATCAAATCGTGGAGCGTGTCTATGAGGATGCCTACAAAGAAACGACCCTTGCTTGGACTTATAAAAACTCTATCAAAGGCACTATTTATGATTTGGTGGACAAAGGCATTCCTGATTTCTTTGAAAAGGAATTTGACAGTTTAAAGCTAGAAATCAATGCCAAAGTAAATGATTTGGGCAATTCTCCCTTGCATCATACTAATTTTATAGCCTTAGACAATGTCAGCCTTAAAAAACGAATTGATTCTATTTTAGAAAATCCTAAGTTACTCCGTAAGATTAAACAGCTTACCAATATTATCTTGGAGGAGCGTATCTTTAAGATTCCGCTTAAAAAACTATTGATAGATGATACTCCAGCCCTGATTGCACACCTTAGGCATGTACTCGAGCCCGAAGTCCAGACCATTCTTGACCATGCTCGACACAAGCTAGAAGACCCTCAAAATCGCTCTGAGATAACACAGCCTGTTCTTAATCTAGTCTGGGAGATTGCTTTGCGTTATCTAGGGCAAGTGCCTTTGCGTCATTTCTTTCAGAATATAGAAGAAAAAGACATTGCTTTTTTTGCTGAAAAAATAAGTGATTTCTTGCTCAAGAACCCTCAACTAGAAGCTGAAAAAGCACGTCTCATCCCACAAATTCTAGCTACTTTGCAGACACAGGAGTTTGGCAAACTTGCCAACTTTGAGCAACTCAGCCAAGACTTAGCCAAGGTCTGGGATAAACTCCAAAAAGATGAGGAACTTGCTATTCAACTTAAACATACTCTAGAAAACACGATTAGAGAAAGCCTTCCACATATCAATGAAGCCCTCCAAAGTGAGAGTAAAGAATTTGTGATTGGAGCAGTATCACAGGCTGTTTTTAAAGCTTTAGAGAGTAATATTTTAGACCTAATTAACTCACTTAATTTTAAAGAAATCGTGGTCAGAGAGATTGGTAATATGCACGCCCAAGAGTTAGAAAAGCTATTTTACGGCTTTGCTAGTCGTTATTTTAAGTATTTGATTGGTTACGGATTTATCTTTGGGATTATCTTTGGGTTAGCGATTGATGCTGGTTTATTGAGCTTTTTAAATTTATTTTAGTAGTTTTGGTTTAAGTTTGTATTAGTCAAATAAATCATTTTTAGTGAGAGATGAGTTATTAGTTTGTAGTAATCTGATAATGAGTATTTTAACTAAAACAACTTGTTACTTTATTTAATTATTAATCCTTAGATAAGAGATAAAGAAAAAAGAAATAAAGAAATTCTTTTTCTAAGGATAAATTAAATACTTTCGGCTATTTTTTTGTTTATAACAAAACATCAACGACTTTTACTACGCACAAATCAACATAAACTATCTAAAAATGAATAAATCTATTAAATTTGTTATTCTATGCTTTTTACTGGGCTTAAGCTATTCAATACAGGCTCAGAACATTCCCCAAAACTCCAATAAAACCGATTCAAAAGGCTTAAGACAAGGTAAATGGACAATCCTTTATGATGCTGACTGGAATGTAATTAATGATGCAAGCAAGGCTGAGTTTTACAGACTTATTACTTACACAGATGATAAGCCTACTGGAAAAGTTTATGATATGTATGCCGATGGAAGGGTTCAAATGGAAACTTCCTTATTGGCAGACCGCCCACAGGATGTCATGCAAGGAGAAACAACTTTCTATAATACAGAAGGCAACAAAGAAAAAACACAAATTTTTGAGCAAGGTGTCTTGGTGGATGAATTTGTATATAACTCTGATGGGATTATAGTAGTAGAGAATTGGCAAATCTTAGATTCACTAGGTACTATTTATAATAAGGAAAAAAATTACTCGATGGCTTTTGAAGTTTGGGAAAGGTCAAGGCTCAAAGCAATCAAAGAATTTGGGATAAAGCATGCCAATCATGTTACAAGTTTAAAAAATCTAGCTTCATTGTTTAAAAACATAAGTAATTATCCAAAAGCTGAATATTATTATTCGGAAGCCCTTCAAATTCAGAAAGAAACACTGAGTACCAATGATATTGAATATGCTAAAACTTCACAAGCCTTAGCTTCTATATATATGTCTATGGGTAATTATAGCAAAGGAGAAGAAGTACTTAAAGAAGTTATCAATATTTATAAGACAGATTTAGACAAAAATCAGATTCTGTATGGACAATCTTTAAGAGTTCTAGGTCTTAGTTATTATTACAGAGGAGATTACCCCAAGACAGAAGAGTGTTTTCTTGAAGCAAAAATAATAGCAGAAAAATCAGAAGGAAAAGAAAGCATAAATTATGGTGATGTAGTAAGTAATTTAGGAGAACTTTATAAAACAATGGGAGAGTATGCGAAGGCAGAACCTTATATGAAAGAGGCTTTGGTGATTTTCAAGAAAAATAATGATAGTTTTTACTCTTCTGCTCTTGGTAATTTAGCCATTCTTACTAAGCTTAAAGGAGATGTAGCACAATCTCAAGTACTTTTTTTAGAAGTTTTGGAGATACAAAAAGAAGTCTTAGGGACAAATAATCCTAGCTATGCCAATACCTTAAATAATTTAGCAATTGGATATTATGAGATAGATAATTACACGAAAGCTGAACCTATGTTTTTGGAAGTATTACAAACTAGAGGAAAAATTCTAGGAGAGAAACATCCAAGTTATCTCCAAACCTTAGTTAATCTGGCAAGGCTATATGAAAATACAGGAAGGTTAGACAAGGCTGAGTCATTATACATAAGGGTATTAGACACCAGAAAAATAGTTTTAGGAGATAGACACACTGATTATGTATCAGCACTTAATGATTTAGGATTTTTTTATTTTAGGTATAAGGATAACCCGTCTAAAGCTGAGCCTATGCTCACAGAAGCGGTTCGGATTTATGGAATAATCTTTGGCAAAGAACACTTAAACTACGCTAATTATCTAAGTAACCTAGGTGTTTTCTATTTTGAGACAGGAAGTATTGAAAAAGCAGAGGATATTCTACTAACTTCTTTGGGCATTCTTCAAAAGAAACTTGGGGCAAATCATCCTGATTGTGCAAGGGTGATGAATACTTTGGGTAATTTATATGCATTTATCGGAAACGAGCAAGCCAAATTTATGTTTAATAGTGCTGTTACGATTAACCTCAATACTTTTGGAGAAAAAAGTGATCAATATGCTTACTCTATAAGTAATCTGGGTGGGTATTATGAAGAGATAAAGGAGTTTGCTAAGGCTGATTCACTTTACAAAAAGGCATTAAGTATTCAAGAAGAAATATTAGGTAAGGATTCACGAAATTATCTACTAACTCAATTCCATTTAGCCACAGTCAATAAGAAAATTGGATACTCTGACAAAGCTGAGTCTTTATATTTAGAAAATAGTCAACTTTGGAAAAAAAATTATGGTACAAAAATTCCTCAATATACTCACTCAATACTTTATCTAGGAATTATGCATCATCAAAATGGGAAGTATGAAAAAGCAGTACCATTTTTAAAAGAATCTAGTAGCCTATTTATAGATCAAACAAAGAGAAACTTTACTTCATTTTCTGAAAAGGAGAGAAAATTATTTGTAGAACTCTTGAAAGATCGATTTGAGTTTTATACAGATTTCACCTATTCTGCCCTACAAGAAGAAATAAACACTGTTGGGTGGCTATATGATAATACTATTAACACTAAAGGTATCTTACTAAATACCCAAAATAAAATTCGTAATATTGTATTGACCTCTGAAGACACTACACTTCAAAACCAATATCAATCTTGGAGAATAAAAAGAAATACTTTAGCACAGGTTTATCAAATGACCAATGATGAAAAAAAAGCGAAAGGCTTCAATCAAGCTCAATTAGAAGAAGAGATTAATCAGCTGGAAAAGCAAATCTCTAGAAAGTCATCTCTTTTTGCAGAGTCAAATGACAATCCAAGCTACACTTGGAAGAATATACAACAGAAACTCAAAGAAAATGAAGCGGCTCTTGAAATTATTCGTTTCAGAACTTTTGGTAAGGATTCTGAATTTTCAGATACCACACATTATGCAGTTCTTATTATTACCTCAGAGAGTAAAAACAATCCTGATATGATTGTCTTAGAAAATGGAAATGACTTGGAGGGTAAGTACCTCAGAAATTATAATAATAGCATTAAAGCCCAGAAAACTGATACATACTCTTATGAGCAATATTGGCAAAAAATAGCCGAACAGCTTAAAAAGCGAAATATTAAGAAGGTTTATGTTTCTCCTGATGGTGTGTATAACCAAATCAATCTCTATACTTTGCAAAATAGCCAGACAGGCAAATACCTAGATGAAGAGATAGAGATACAACTACTGGGCAATACCAAAGATTTGATTACTCAAGAGGCAGAAACAAAATTAGCCATTCAAAATGGTGTATTTATTGGCTATCCCGATTTTGAAAACAGCCCAAGCTCAAAAGAAGTAGCACAGATTGATGTATCTGAAAACTTTATCGCTATGGCATTAGATAGCACTCAGCGATTTTTTGATGGTTCAAATATAGCCGAACTGCCAGGCACTAAAGTAGAGATAGAAAATATTCAAAGTATTTTCACTAAAAATCGGATACAATCCGAAGTATATCTCGCTAAGAATGCTACCGAAACTACAGTCAAAAATCTTAAA
>JBBRUH010000370.1:0-5875 GCA_038248005.1 Cytophagales bacterium
AAGAGCAATAAATATTAGGGTTTTTCCAGTTTCTTTTGGAAATGGCACTAATACCGCCCTACTTTCAGAGCTTGCCATGCTCGGAGATGGTAAATATGATGAAATAGAAGACGAAACTCAAATTACAGATATTTATAAAGAGCTTCCTTACCTTTTCAAATATTATTATAAAGTAACCTATAAACCTATCCAAAAGCCAGGGGAGCGAGTTACAAAATTAGATTACTTTAACCTCCAAGAAATAAAAAATACAAAAGGAACTACCTTTATTGGAGATGGCTTTAACCTAGATACTTATGAGGGCTACAAAAGCAATGCGGGCATCGGAGTAAATACAAATACTGGTTCTAGTATAGTACCTAGGTCTAGTGATAATTTGCATAAAACCCCTCGTGTAATTCAGCTTGATTATAACACTGATGTAAAAGACGTTTTAGGGAAAAAAGCCTCCAATAAAGTAGTAGTAGAAAAGCAACCTGTCGCTCCTCCATAAGTAGTAAGCAACTATGATTTTAATAAGTCAGAAAACTATGATTTGAACAGAATGCAATCTATTTTAGATTATCTAGTGAAACATAAATCAGCTACTATCATTATTTATGGTCATTCTGATTTAGTAGGTACTGAGGAAGGCTGCCAAAGAATCTCCGAAGAACGTGCTAATTTAGTAAAGGACTACTTTACAGAAAATAAAATTACCCTCAACCATATTCAAGTCAAAGCGATGGGATGAACCAGTCCTATTTGGTTAAAAGAAACAGAACCTTGGATGGCTTTAGAGAATAGAAGAGTAGAGGTAGTGATTTTAAAATGATGTCAATATGTGATTCGTTTTTTTTGATGTTTTATACTACATTGCATATCTAAATCATATAGACAATATAATAAGCTTTTACAAACATGTATTTATGCAAAATTGAACTCAAAATCTTAGTAAGCGTAAGTAGATTTATGACTTCTTACATAGAAGAAAACAAAGAAACTGAGTATCAATTTCTCAAAATAAAACACTAATCATGTATCTACTAAGCATTATTATTTATTTGGTCTGGTGCGTCATCGCAGTAGTAAGTTTTATGCCTATCATGCTTGCAGTAATTTCGGCAAATGGTCCTTATGCCCAGAAAGACCTCAGAGTTTTTCAGTTTGTGGCTATATTTTTTCTGGCAAGTATTCTTGTGGTAGAAATCATAGGTTGGTGGTTTATCTATCAAGGAAATTATACTTTTGCCTGCTGGCTTGGCTCAGTGCCTTTAGCGATTATCTTGGTTTATTCGCCTTTCTTTATTTATGGCATCACTAAATAGTTTAAGTTTTTACCTTGTTGTGTATGAAGGTAAATACAAACATAAAAAAGGTCATAACTGATAAGCTATGACTTTTTTTGGGTGCATCTCATTTTGTCGCTTTATAAAAAATAGCTGAATACATGACATTTTATTGGAACACGGATTTGACGGATTTAACGGATGAGTCACAGATAAAAATCCGTGTGAATCCGCTAAATCTGTATCATCTGTGTTCTAAAAAAGCTAAACTTATTTTTTGTTATGTACTTAGAAAAAACAGTAACTAACTATTCTCAATAGAGTGCGTTTTTCAATTACATTTTAAGCAAAAACGACATTTTGAGATGCACCCCTTTTTTTAGGGAGATTGTCTAATTTAAAAAATTACTCTTGACGGCTAAATTCAAGTTTTTCACCCTCTCCTGCCACACGAGCTTCGCACTCTTCACTTAGTTGAGTAAGTGCCATTTCGTTTCCCTCAAAGGTCATTGTATAAATGCCCGTTTTCCCAGCACAGTCTCCCTCTGAGTCAGTGATAGAGATATTGTTGTCCTTTGCGATGTAAGCACCCTTCAAATCATAAGAGCCATCTCCTTCAAAATCTACTCGAAAGATATTATCTTCTCCGAAGTGTATCACCAAACCTGTACCATCTTCAGAGATAAATTTCCACACGCCCACTACTTCGTGTTTTTGGGTTGGGGTAGCACCCAAATAAAGAGCTAAAAAAGAGGCAAATAATAATTTCATAGTTTGTAAAGTTTAGATTAGAAAATAATTTAATTATTCAATACTACACAGTAAAAGCCTTAGTCAAGTTTCATTACCAAAAAATCTACAATCCTAGCAGCTAGATTGGCAGTAAGCTTATCTGTATCGAACGAAGGATTTAGTTCAGCAGTATCCAAAGCAATCACTTTTTTACTTTCTGATAAAAAAGAGAGTACTTTAAATACAAACTCAGGACTAAAACCCAAGGGAGAAGGTGCACTTACCCCCGAAACATAAGCCGAAGAAAAACCATCTAAATCTATAGTGATGTAGATATAATCTTGTGCATCTATGAAGGTCTTCAACTGTTCTTTTAAGGCTAAGTCAAAATGCTCACAGGCTTCATTCATCACATAACTAACTCCGTATTGCTTGGCTATCTCAAATAACTCTCTAGTATTAGATTGCTGCTGAATCCCGATAGCAAAATAATCTACTGACTTATTTTCGGTTTTTGCTTCAGATAAAATTTGGTGAAAAGGTGTACCTGAATTGGCTTGTTCTTCGATGGGTCTAAGGTCAAAATGTGCATCAAAATTAATGATTCCAACTTTGTTCTTTTCTTTAGTTTTAAGGAAATCCTGAATGCCTTTAAAGTGTGCATAAGCAATGTCATGCCCTCCTCCAATACCGATTGGGAATATTTTTTGGGCTAATAATGTGGTAATATGCTTTGCGAAAAGAGCTTGGCAAGCTTCCATATCACCATCTAAGCAAAGTACGTCTCCTGCATCTATGATTTGTTTATCTTCAAAATGCAAGGGGATTTTGGCTAGTTTTTCTCTCAATAATCTTGGACCTTCACAAGCTCCTACTCTACCCAAGTTTCGCCTTACGCCTTCATCACAAACATAACCTAAGAGGGCGAAGCTAGGAAGCCCTTCTACTCTTGTAATCTCTTGAATATCAGCTATTTCTATGGCTTGGTACCAATATTGGTTTCCCAAGTTAGGGTTTGATTCTCGCCCTTGCCAATTGATTTGTTGGGCAGGTTTATAGTTTTTTGTTTGCATGATTTTTTAGTTTTTAGTTTTTAGTTTTTAGTTTTTACCACGAAGGACACTGAGAACACTAAGACTTTTTTTTAGTTTTTTTACCACGAAGGGCACGGAGAACACTAAGGGTTTTTTTACTTTTTAGTTTTTTTACCACGAAGGGCACGGAGAACACTAAGGGTTTTTTTACTTTTTAGTTACTTAGTTTTTTTACCACTAAGGACACTGAGAACACTAAGGGTTTTTTGCTTTTTAGTTTTTTACCACGAAGGGCACGGAGAACTCTAAGGGTTTTTTGCTTTTTAGTTTTTTACCTCGTAGGGCACTGAGAACGCTAAGGTTTTTTGTTTAAATCTCCTCTCCTTTGATATACACTTTTTCAATTTGATTTGCTCCGAAAGAATAAGGGATAAAGGCATAGGAACTGATGACTTTTGTAAGCAAAAGATTGGCTTTTTTGCCGATAGTGATAGAGCCTAATTCTTTCTCCAAACCCATAGCATAAGCAGCATTGAGTGTAGCGGCATTGATGGCTTCGGCTGGTGTCATGTTCATTTTGATACAAGCGGCTGATACCACAAAATTCATGTTGCCCGAAGGAGAAGAACCAGGATTATAGTCTGTAGCCAAGGCTAGGGGAAGTCCTGCATCTATCAAACGCCTTGCTGGAGTGTAGGGAATGCCCAAAAAATAAGAACAGCCAGGCAAAGCTACAGGCATGGTACTAGAGCCCTTTAATGCCTGAATATCAGCCTCTTCTAGTTCTTCTAAATGATCAACAGTTAAGGCTTGGTATTTTACGGCTATAGCTACGCCACCCATGACTGTAAATTGATTGACATGAATTTTAGGAATTAACCCATGTCTTTTCCCTGCTGCTAAGATTAGCTCAGTATCTTCTAAAGAGAAATAACCCTTTTCGCAAAAAATATCTACATACTCAGCTAGTTTTTCTTGGGCAATAATGGGCATTATTTTCTCACTCAGTAATTGCAAATAGCCTTGCTTATCCTCTTTGAAATCAGCAGGAATGGCGTGTGCTCCCAAAAAAGTAGCTTTAATATCGATGGGATATGCCTCTTTGAGTTTTTTAATTACCCTTAACATTTTCAACTCTCCCTCTACGGACAAGCCGTAGCCCGATTTGATTTCTATTGCTCCTGTGCCTAGTTTCATGACTTCTTCTAAGCGTGTGGCACTTTGCTCAAAAAGCGATTCTTCGGAAGTTTCATTGAGTTTTTTGGCTGAATTGAGAATACCTCCTCCCCTATTGGCTATTTCTTCGTAGGATAATCCGCTGATTCTGTCAGCAAATTCACCTTCTCGGTTGCCTGCAAATACAATGTGTGTATGCGAATCGCACCAAGCAGGCAATATCATTTTCCCTGTGGCATCAATGCGTTTGTCTATTGCTGTATTGGGGCAATTTTCCATTGTACCAAAATCAGCAATTAAGTCGTTTTCTATCAGCAAAAACGCATTCTGAATGCTTGGCAAGGTTTTCATATTCGCCCCAGCTACCCAAGTAATAGGCTCTAGACGCACTTGAAGAAGTTCTTTTATATTTGTAAAAAGTGTTTTCATTTTAAAATTGTTTATTTGATGTAGTTGCCTGTGCAGACACAGGCAACAATGTAGCTTTTGTGCTAGACTTTACGGACTTCGTAGAAGTAAAAGAAAAACAGAGCAAATCATAGAAGACCTCAAAAAGGCTTCTGTAGTGCGAACTTCTAGTTCGCTTCAAATACCCTCACACCCCAATCTGGTGCAAGCCTCTTGGCTTGCACCAGATTGGGGACTAGCAGGGCAATTTACCAAAGAAAACTTTTCCTAGCATAGCTTTTTGGGTGCTGCGTCCCTTGCACCCTTAAAGCTATGCCCGAAAAAGTTTGTTTTTTCTTTTTTTTCTTGCTCAAAAGTATTTCAAATGACTCTCTTATGAACTGAAAAAGAAAAACCCCAAACGCAACCCAAGGTTGATGAGGCGATAGCCTGCAACGTCGTCGCGCCGAAGGAGGGTACGGCAGTTCTCCGCAAAGTCGAAGTAGCTGCCGCCACGAATGACAGAGCTAGAGGTTTTAGGACTTTCTAACCAAGCCGAGCCGTCTGTAGGTATTCCCTTATAGTTACCATGCCAATCATCTGCACACCACTCCCATACATTGCCGCTCATATCATACAAGCCAAGTTCATTGGCTTTTTTTGTTTTTACGGGGTGTGTAGTGCCTTCTTTGCCATGCTTGCTTTGCTTATAATTGCCCTTATACCAGGCTACTTCGTCTATATTGTTACTGCCTGCGTATTGGTATCCCTTGCTTTGCCTACCACCTCTTGCCGCATATTCCCATTGGGCTTCACTGGGCAGACGGTACTTTTTGCCCGTCATTTTTTCTAGCTTGGGCAGAAAATCATTCACAACATCATTCCAACTCACATTCTCCACAGGACATTCATCACAGCCTGTATTATGCAACCTTGGTGGGTCGCTGCCCATCACGGCTCGCCAAAGGGCTTGAGTTACTTGGGTTTCAGCTATATAGTAGCTGGGTAAAGTGATTTTGGTTGGAGGTTTCTCGCTATCATCACCATCAGCAGAGCCTATGGTAAAAGTACCTCCCTCTACATGAATCATATTGAAAGATATGCCTTTTATGGTTTCGGTATAGGTTTTATTTTCTGGTCTTTGTCTGTCGGCTTCAGCTTTCTTAGCTTCTTGCCTTAAGCGTTCAATTTCGCCTTTTTCTAGTTCAGTATTGTGTATGATTTTTAATCTTACTTCTCTGTGTTCTTTTTCACAATACTCAATACCTGCCTTTATTC
>JBBRUH010000371.1:0-5836 GCA_038248005.1 Cytophagales bacterium
GAATATGGTAAGAATCAGCATAGGCCTAGATGAGCCAGAAGTACTTATCAAAGACTTAGAACAAGCTTTAAAAGCAATGAAAGAGTAAGTGAGAGGAGAGAAGAGTTATAAATGATGAGTTATGAGTTATCTTTATAAGATTCTGATAATGAATTTCTTACCTTGACAATGGTATAATTTAAAAGTGAATAGAGGAATTTTCTATTCACTTTTTTTCTTTCTCCAAAGCAAGAGAATAGGCGGAAAAAGCAATAAACAACTTGCCAAAGCTGCGAGATAGGGATTGGCTTCTAAGACAAATTGATAGACTTTGATGGTAAGGGTCTGTACTTTGCCTACTCCTATAAAATTAGTAAAGCCAAACTCAAACCAAGAAATCAAAAAACACTGATAAAAACAAACGCCCAACATCCCCCTAGACATAGGCAATAAGATTTTAGTGTATTTATCCCAGCGATTTGCTCCCAGTGTAGTTACTAGCTGCTCATACGCTTGCATTCTTTCATTCCAATAATCTACAAAAAACAAGACCGAATAGGGGAAAACCAAGATAAACTGCCCTAATAATATCCCTATGATGCTTCCTGATAAACCCAACCACACAAAATAAAACTGCAAACAAACAGCATATATCACAGGAGATAAGATATAAGGAAAGTAGCCAAATAAAACCCAAGTGCCTCTATATCTGTGTGAGGCAATCATCTTGGAAATCACAAAACCAAACGCAGTAGCCAGAGATGCTACTCCGAGTGAAAGCAAAAGAGATACAGAAACACTTTCTAGCAAGCCTCTGGAGTTAGAAAAAAGACTTTGCCAATGTGTGCCAGACCATTCCACAGGGAATACAGCAGGAAATGACCACTCCGTAGCCACAGAAAGCATAGGTAAAAAAAGAAATGGAAAAACCCATACAATGGCTATTAAACCGAAAATAAATGACTTAATGGAAATAGTTTTCATGCAAGCTTTGATTTTCGAGGGTTAAAAATCAATAAGATACTCCACACAAAAGCAATATAAATCAAAGCATAGATATAGGCTATCGGGATTTCATTCAAATCAAATCTCTGTAATTTCTCTACAATCAAAACTGAAATCATACGAGGGGAAGACCTACCCAAAAGCAGAGGAATCTCATAAGAACCCATCAAGAAGATAAAATACAACAAAACAACGGAACGGCTACTTCTCCATAATACAGGGACAAAAATTCGCCAAAATCTCTGTCTAGCGTTTGCTCCTAGTGTCTCTGCAAGACTTTGAAGTTCTGCCAATCTTTCACTTTTATGTAAGTTAAGAAGCAATAACATAAAGAAAGGAGTCGCTAAAATGGTATGAGTAAAGATGATTCCTACAGCATATTGATCTTGCACCATAGACGGAAATTGGTCTGGTGAAGCGATAAAGCCTAAATGAAAAGCAATTCTTGCCAGCCAACCTGCCCCAGATAGCACCTGAAAACTTATGAATCCAGCTACTATGCCAGGGACTGCCAGAGGAAAATAAGGTAAATACGCTCCCAAACCCTGTGTTAAATTTCTTAAAAAGAACCAGACTAAAAGATTAGCCAAACTAACAGATAAGAAAAGAGTGCTTAGGGCAAGTACAAAGCTATAGCCTAATGAAATATATAACTCTTTATTTTGCAGAGCTTTTAACCAGTATTCACCCGTAAATCCAGTTTGAATTCCTCCTGCCATTCCTACACTATTCACAAAAGCATAAAGAATACCTGCTAAAATAGGCAACAAGACTAAAGATAAAAATAAACCTATTCCTGTAAACTGTATGAATGATTTACGCATTTAATTTCTATTAAGCAACTTAGGGAGATAGTGCAAACGATTAAAGTTGAATATTACATAATCTATGTAGATTTTAGACTTTCCAAGGCTGTTAGACTTGGAAAGTCTAGTATCCTCTAAACTCCTCGTAAGGTGTCTCATTTTAGACGCTCCAAGGCTGTTAGATTTGGAAAGTCTAGCATCCTCTAAACTCCTCGTAAGGTGTCTCATTTTAGACGTTCCAAGGCTGTTAGATTTGGAAAGTCTAGCATCCTCTAAACTCCTCGTAAGGTGTCTCACCTACGAAAATTTTGGTGTCTCACCAAAATCAGACTAATACACAGCCTCGAAATTCAAATGATTCACACCGTTGTCTGTGCTCTCACAGACGACTTTAATTCTCGATCACCTTTTCCCTAAAATCCTTTGAGAGATTAATCATATACTCTGGTGCAGGCTCCATGAGAGCCTTGTCTTGAATCTTAGCACGAGGAAGTGCATATTTACGCTCTGGTTGGCTTTCAAATTGAGCACGAATTTCTTTTGGAAGTTTATTCATTGAAAGTACTGTCCCATCTCCCCAGACTGAGGGTTTAAATTTTTCTAACTGTACTTCGGGCGAAATCAAAAAATTAATCACAAGCATTGCGGCCGCTTTGTGCTTTGCATTGCTGACTATTCCTAAGAAGTGACTGTTTTGAATCGTACCCGAGTCAAACACAAAAGAACGACTATTTTTTGGAAAAACTCCTTGTGCTATTTTATTATCTACTTCTCCATCATTATTACTCATCGTAAAATCTAGCTCACCATTGGCAAATAACTGGTGCATCTGTACCAGAGTACTTGGAAAAGTCTCGCCTTTTTTCCAGAAGTATTGCTTATTTTTATTGATAAATTTCCAAAGTTTAGCCGAAACTCTTTGATAAACTTCTGGATTAAATTTGCCTAATAATTCTTTTTTATCATCTGCAAGTGCACATAACCAAGATTTGAGTAAGGTCATTCCCGTAAACTCATTCGGAATCGTGAAGCGATAAGGATTTTTACGAACCCATTTTTCTAGCTCGTCTAGTGTTTTAGGAGGATTTTTGACTTTATCACTGTTATAAATCAAGGCAAGTTGTACATTGCCCCAAGGACACTCATATCCATCTACTTTTTCTTGAAAATCATAGGCAATAAATTTATTCTCAAAATCTATGTACTGAGCATTGGGTAATTTATCTGTAAAAGGCCCAAAAAGTACATCTAACTGACGTAACTGGTAAAAAGTCTCTCCATTAATCCAGACCATATCTATATCGCTCTCCGTTTTTCCAGCCTGTTTTTCAGTCATCATCGTAGAGACAATCTGTGTTCCCTGTCCTGAAACAATTTCCAAATCAATCTTGAATCGCTTTTTTAATTCGAGTTTGACATATTGATTCATAAATTTATTAATGTAAGGGTCTCCTTGCCACATCATCATCGTAAGACTCTGACCCTTTGCTGAGGCTTCTATTTCTTGCCAAGAGCTATTGAGTGTGTCTATTTGCTTTGTTTCTTCTTGACTTTGGCAGGCACTGAGTATCAAGAAAATAAAGATGTATTGGATGTATTTTTTCATTGTTGTTTTTGTTTATTAAAATGTGGCCACGGATTTATTTTTAGAGTACTACGGATAAATCCGTAGCTACATATAGTCCACAGATTTATCTGTGGAAGTCAAAGCTAGTCGGGATTTGAAATCCCGACTAAAGAGGATAAGATTTATAATCTGATTTAAAGTCAAAGCTAGTCGGGATTTGAAATCCCGACTAAAGAGGATAAGATTTATAATCTGATTTAAAGTCAAAGCTAGTCGGGATTTGAAATCCCGACTAAAGAAGATAAGATTTATAATCTGATTTAAAGTCAAAGCTAGTCGGGATTTGAAATCCCGACTAAAGAGGATAAGATTTATAATCTGATTTAAAAAGCATACCTCAATCCAAACTGAAACTGTCTTGGAGGAGCTGCATTTCTACGCACCAAAAGTCCAGAGCTTTTAGGCCCAATCTGTATTTGGTTACTCTGAGTAGCATTGTTAGAATATCCACTTAGATTTTCTGCATTTAAGATATTAAAAATATCTACTCTAAACTCTATAAAAGACTTATTACCTGTTTTGAGTTGATATTGAGCACTTAAATCAAAGGTATTAGACCAAGGCAAGCGGTCATTGTTACGGCTTTCACCTGGCGAACGGTCACTGTTTCCTACATAAGCATCTCCAAAAGAGCGTCCATCGCCATTCAAATCAGTAGTACCATAAATACTTGCGTCAGGGATTCGGTTTATCGGCTGTCCACTCTGGATTAAGGCTGCCATCGTAAAGCTTAAACCTTGCAAAGGGAAATATTGAAAAATACCATTCATAATATGAGTTCGGTCATTGACAGAAGGTCCCCATTCTGCCTCAAAGTTATTAGAATCTTGAGCACGGAAATTAATATCATCTGTATTATTCTCTAAGAAAGATAAGGTGTAAATAAAACGATACGCAAACTTATCTTCTCCCTGAGTTTTTTGAAAGTTAAAACTTGCTGCATAATAACGGGCTTCACCTGCTGTCTCAGAAACGATTACATTTCTAGCAACTCCTTGTACAGTTTGTCCATTGATAATGGCTGTTCCATTTTCAATCGGTACAGGGCGAGTCGCATCGGCTTGTGCCTGAGTGCGAACTACCACATTATCAGGGTCAGTAAGAGGATAAGCAGAAGGTGCATTCAAATCACGAACTCTTAACAGATTATAAGAGCGATTATGAACTAAATCCACATAAAACAAATTATTTCTACTAATTTGGTGCTGATAACCCAATGAAAACTGATGAGAATAAGGGTTTTGGTAGCCATTCGGATTTAAGATGCGTCTTTCATTAGAAAAAGCATTGTCTCTTTCATTTTGAAGAGAAGCTGCAGAAGGCCCTTGCAAGTAAGTTACATTCGCAGCAGAAGCAGAAAGATTACCATCAAAAGTAATTTTATCAAGGTCAGTATCCGAAGGTAAAATTCCTTGATTAATGAGTTCTTGTAGTTGTGCTTTATAATCAGCAGAAGTAGTATTTTGCTGGAGTGCATCACTGTAAATCGCATAAGCTATTTTATCATAAAAGATACCATATCCACCTCTCACACTGCTTCGGTTATTAATTTTGTAATTAAAGCTCAATCTTGGAGCTATATTATTAAAATCTCCGTCTTCTCCCCCACCTTTTGATAGATTATCATAGTCATAGCGAAGTCCTATATTTAAGTTAAGTCTATCACTTACTGAGATTTCATCTTCTAAGTAAAAGCTAAAAATATTTTGAGTAGTGCCGTAAGTGTTGGGTCTTAGTTCTACATTGTAATTTAACACTGATACATCACTAGGGATGTCACTAATAATGAGGTCACTTCCTAGATTGGCATTTGCAAGCGTATTTAATTGAGCAGTATTAAGTTGCACAGTGTAATTTCCATTTGGATTCCCTCCACCAGCAAGCAAATGTTCTGCACTGATTAGCTCTGCACCTGCCCTGAAAGTATGATTTCCAGCATAGTAAGCTACTTTTTGTTGGGTTTGAAAAGTATTTTCTGTTTCATCAAATACAAATCCTGGATGCCCTAAGACAGCAATAGTCTGTTGGTCAGGAGCTAATACGGTTACTTGTGGAGAGTTAAGGTTGTCTGCCTTGCCATAGTTCCAGCGAAAGCGAGCATATTGATAATTAGATTCAAAAGTAAAATTGTCACGATTATAGCTATTCTTTAAAGCCAATAGAACAGAGTTACGGTCTTGGCTATTGCCCGATGAGGGGAAGTTTGCACCACCATCTAGTCCTCCACCTTGTCTTTCTATATTGACAAAGCCTACATTAGCCCTTAGTGATGAGCGAAAGCTTTTAGACCAAAGTTGATCTATCTTAGCAGAAAGATAATTAAATTGGTTTTGTCCTCTTACAGTTTCATTGACATTTAACTGACTAGAATTTAATAAATTGTCTTTAAGGTCAGTGGTATGCTCAGCATTGATAAAAA
>JBBRUH010000372.1:0-5826 GCA_038248005.1 Cytophagales bacterium
AAAACACGCTTTCCAGGCGTGCGCCTTAAACCGCTCGGCCACCTCTCAATACATAAAACCTTTGGCTTGTTTAATAAAGCAAACGCAAAACTAATAGAAAGGCTTTACATTTTCATGATTTTAGGGATTTTTCTTTATATCTCTGTGAGTTCTCCTCTGAGTGAATGAGAAAGCTGCTGGGCAAGTTCTTCTTTGCTTAGGTTTTGTGCCAGTAAAAACATCAATTTGGTAATCGCAGCCTCCGAAGTAAGATCACTTCCTCCTATGACACCCATCTTTGCGAGTGCTGTACTAGTTTCATATCTCCCCTGTAATACTTGTCCACCTAGACACTGTGAGACATTGAGAATGGTTAGTCCATGGTCTATGGCTTCTTGGATAAGTTCCAAAAACCAAGCTTCGGTGGGTGCATTGCCTGAGCCGTAGGTTTCTAAGACGATTCCTTTCAAACCTTTAATACTTAGTACTGACTTTACTACGGCAGAACTGATGCCAGGAAAAAGCTTTAGAATGGTTACATTCTCATCAAGTGCTTGATGTACTTTGAGGGCTTGAGTAGGGGACGACATAATTATGCTGTCAAAGTAAGAGATATGAATCCCTACTTTGGCAAGGCTAGGATAATTTTCTGACTGAAACGCATCAAAATTAGCACTTTCTTCTTTCTTAGATCGATTGCCTCTTAATAGCAAATCATTAAAAAATATACATACTTCTGGTACAATAGGCTTGCCTGCTATCTTGGCTTCGGCTACTTGGATAGAAGTAATGAGATTTCGGCGGGCATCTGTCCTGATAGCCCCGATAGGAAGCTGTGCTCCTGTAAAGATAACAGGTTTGGCAAGATTTTCTAGTAGATAACTAAGTGCAGAAGCAGAGTGAACCATCGTATCAGTGCCATGCAAGACTACAAATCCATCATAATCATCATAGTTTTCTCGAATGATATTAGCCATTTCTATCCAATGGCATGGGTGCATATTCGAAGAATCTATAATCTCAGGCAAAGAATAGACCGTTAGCTCGCAAGCAAGTTGGCTTAATTCAGGTACTTTCTCTAAGATTTGCGAAAAATCAAAAGGGCGAAGGTGCTTACCTACTTCATCATAAGCCATACCCAATGTCCCCCCAGTGTAGATGATAAGGACTGAACTGGTAGATTTTTTAGGTGCTGCGGTATTGATTCTAATCACTAAATGTATAATTTTTGAAATTATTTTATTCAAAAATAAAAACTTAATCTTATTAAATCCACTTTTACAGTAAATTTGAAGTTAAAGTAAACGAATATAATGGAAGAAATAAATTTAGAAGATGAAGAAACTCTCCCAATTAGTACCACTCCTGTAATAAGTTCTTTGACTTTTTCTGAGTTTATGAATGAAGCTTTTCGTTTTGCCATCAAACCTACGCTCAAAGAAGCTATTCCTTTTAGCTGGCTTACGCTTATCAAAACCTTGGGCTACGCCTTGGTCTTAGATTTTGGACTGATGACAATTGCACTAATTATAATGGGTTTGGTTGTGGGTTCTTCCTTAGATGACCAACATCAGTTTAAAGAATTGCTCAAAACGCTTTCCCCTTTGGTGCTGTTTTTTATGGTGGCAATACTAGCTCCATTGTTAGAAGAAACTATTTTTAGATTGTTTTTGAGGTTTCATACGCTGACTTTATTTGCTTCTATCTTGGCTGGGGCTTTGTTTTTTATTCCTAGAAATGAAGGTGTATCACTTTGGATAGTTTCAGGTGTATTTGCTTTTATATTCTTAGGGTTAGTGGGTCTATACCTACAGCCTGAACAGGCTACTAAGGTTTTAAAAAAATTCTGGGAGCAACATTTTTGGGTTTTGTATTATGCTTCGGTATTGATATTTGGCTTGGCTCATATCAGTAATTATAATTTACCTGTTTGGAAACTTACCTTGCTTGCTCCTATACTGGTATTGCCCCAGATATTATTGGGTTTTATTTTGGGATATTTAAGAATACGTTTTGGCTTTGTCTATGCTGTCTTACTGCATGCTTTCCATAATGGTATTTTGATTCTGCCAGTGATTCTCTTTAAAGATTTGATTATCTAAACTTATAAAATTGTTTGTGAAGAAACAAACAATGACGAGATTATCTAAATTTAAAATAGCCCTTCCAAGCTTCAATACTTGGAAGGGCTAAATTTATATTAAGTAGATGGTCAAAATTGGTTTGTATTTTGATTTTGTTATAAAGATTTGATTATTAAAATCTTACTAAAATAACTCATCGCTTATATAAGCAATTACTTCTTAATCCCTATTACTCTAAATTCAGAGCGACGGTTTTCTTCACTTGCTTGTTGTATATCTACTTTGAGTTTTTGTTCTCCGTAGCCCTTGGCTGTCAGTCTTGCAGAATCTATTCCCTTGCTTATGAGATAATCTACGGTAGATTGAGCACGGCTTTGAGATAAAATAAGGTTATTTTCATCAGAACCTACAGCATCCGTATGTGAGCTAATCTCTACAATGATTTGTGGGTTTTCTTTTAAGAAAATAGCAAATTCATTGAGAATTACTTCTGCATCTGGACGGATATCATATTTGTTAAAGCCAAAATTAATTTCTAGCTCTCCTCCATATTCATATTCGTCTGGATTGCCTACTACTATTTTTTGAAGTACAATCTTCATCATAAGTGTAGTATCTGTGTCTTGCTTTGTTAAAAATTCTTGTGAAATAGCTTTACCTCTTGTGGTATATTCTTCGTCTTTTTTGAAATACTCTGCTCCTGCACTTGCAGTCGCTAAGTAATCTGTCTGTAATTCTACTGGAAACTTATCTGTTTTGCCTTGTTCATTGGCTGTAAAGTCATTGAGTTTATCTTCCCTCTTCAACTTTGTTCCTTTAAAAAACCCTATTTGAGCTTGTGGTAGAGGATACTCTACTCCAGGATTAGAAGAATCTACTCCCACTACTTCTATGGCTAAGAAATAATTAACGGTTTTAATATCAGGAGTTTCATCTATAAAGGTATAAACATCACTTAGTCCTTTGCCCCCCTCACGGTCAGAAGCAAAATAACCACTTAGATTATCTTTAAAAACCAATCCATAATCATTGGCAGAGGAGTTTATAGGTGTTCCTAGGTTCTTGATAGTCGTAACACCATCTGTACGTACAGCCTCAAATATATCTAAGCCTCCAAAACCTGAATGCCCTGTAGAGGCAAAATAAAGCTCTCCATTGTCTGATACATAAGGATAAAATTCATCCCCAGCCGTATTAATGGTATTTCCTAGGTTACGAATATTACTCACACGTCCACCTGAGTTGATGTCTCCTACCCAAATATCTGTTCCGCCATATCCTCCTTGACGGTTAGAAGCAAAGTAAAGACGTTTGCCATCAGGTGTGATGCTTGGGCAAGCAGTCCAGTATTCTCCTTTGCTCCCACGAAGTTGCTCAACACCACTTTCAGCATAAAGTTTTTCACTGATATTGACAGGATAAGGAAGTAACTCACTGTCAGACCAGCCTGCTTCCGTGTTGCGAGCAATATATAAGTTTACTTCATCAGATTCACCTTTTTCGCCTGTGCTACTGCGAGCAAATACCACAAAACTTCCATCTCTAGCAAAAGTAGGTGAAGCTTCATGGGCATTGGAAAGGCTTAGTTGTGGACTAAAAATATTTGAAGATCCCGTACAGTTTTCTTGTTTGTCAAAGTCAAAGCCATATATTCCAGAAAAACCTTGTCCTGTGCCACCGTACACTTCGTTTTTACGATTGGCACTAAAGAGTAATCTATCCTGATACATTACTGGGGCATATTCATCTACTTCAGAATTTACACCTGTACAGTTTTCTACACGAAAATAGTTTTTTTGATTGAGTAAATCATTGATGCTTCCTAAGTTTTTAACTTCTTGTTTGGCTCTTTTAATGAAGTCTGTATTGCCTCCACTATTAGCATATCGCTCAAATGCTTGCTTGGCTTCTTCGTATTTGCCATTAGCTTTGAGGGCTTGTGCATAATAAAATCTCACATTATCTTCACTAGAATTGGCATCTAAAGCTGCTTTATAGTAAGGTTCAGCTTGACTGATTCTTCCTGACTGTCGGTATGACTCGGCAACATACTCATTGGTTTTGGCAGGTACATCCCCTTTTTTGAGAACGTCTTCAAACTGGTCAATGGCAGTTTGGTATTTTGCTTGGTCATAACTTTTTTTAGCTTTCTTGAAAGGAGTGCTGCAAGCTGTCAGAGCAAAGCATATAAGTAAAACATAAAGTGTATTCTTTCTTAAGTAAATATACATAGATGAAATATTAAATAATGGCTATAAGATGTTTTAGTGAGTTATGAGATAAGTTATGAACTATGAGTTCTTAATTATCTGATAATGAACGTTTTAATAACTAGTAATGATTAGTTTATTTTTTGCATTTTACTTATTATCAATTACCTATAAAAACACAAGCAATGGTTCGTGGGTCGTGAAGACACGACCCACTGAAAAGCAATAACTCTTATTATTTAACCCTAAAATTAAATAAAATATTTAATTCTTATTACTTCTTTTTCAGTAAGATATCTCCATTCGCCTCTTCCTATATTCTTTTTATCTAATCCAGCGTATGCTGTGCGGTCTAGTTTGACCACTTCATAACCCAAATGCTCAAATATACGGCGAATGATTCGGTTTCTTCCTGAGTGAATCTCTATACCGAGTACTTTATTATCTGCTGTAACCACTGCCACCTGGTCAATTTTAACAGGACCGTCTTTCAATTCTATTTCTTTAAACAACTTATCAAAATCTTCTTGGAGAATCGGTCTATCTAATTCTGCCTGATAAATCTTAGGAATTTTATTAGAAGGGTGTGCTAGTTTTTGTGCTAAATCTCCATCATTGGTCAGCAAAATCAGTCCTGTTGTGTTGCGGTCAAGGCGACCTACAGGATAAATTCGCTCCGTAGCAGCATCTTTTACGAGGTCAAGTACCGTTTTTCGTTCTTCTGGATCGCTTGTGGTCGTTACGTGATTTTTAGATTTATTGAGCAACACATAGACCATTTTTTCTATGTGAAGACGTGTATTTTTATAAAAAATCTTATCTGTTTTTTTGACTTGGTAGCCCATTTCGGTTACTACTTCATTGTTTACCTTGATGTGTCCTTCTTTAATCAAATCATCTGCTTCACGGCGTGAACAAACGCCTGCTTTTGCAATAAATTGATTAAGACGCAATGACTCTCTAACTTTTATTTTATTTCTTACATTCTGAGGAAGTCGATCCTTTAGTCCTTTGTATTCTGGAGAATTACTATTCATATTTCTATCCTTATCGAAAGGCTTCTTTATGAATTTGTGAGGCTCTCTTTCAGACCTAGGGGTATCTTTATAACCTTCTGGACGGTTTCTTTGGCTTGAGTTTTGAGAAAATTTGCTTGACTTAGATTCATCATAAGGCAATTTCTTATACTCTCCTTTGCTTCCCTCTTCTCGCTTATTATCTTTTGATTGATAGGGTTTATCGCCTTTAAATCTATCATCAGAAGATTTAGTATAATTATTTCTATCACTATAACTGCGTTTTTCACCGCCTTCTTTGGATGAATTATCTCTATCAGAATAGCTTGATGTATTGCGTTTGGGATTAGTAAATCTTTCCTTAGAAAAAGAACTTGATTTAGAACCTCTATCGCCATAGCTGCGTTTTTCACCGCCTTCTTTGGATGAATTATCTCTATCAGAATAGCTTGATGTATTGCGTTTAGGATTGGTAAATCTTTCCTTAGAAAAAGAACTTGATTTAGAGCCTCTATCGCCATAACTGCGTTTTTCACC
>JBBRUH010000373.1:0-5811 GCA_038248005.1 Cytophagales bacterium
GATGCTTCCATCTACTACAGAAGTTAATCCTGAATCTGTTGGATATCCACCATAGTAGCAATAACGAGGAGTATTCGTAAAAAAGAAAACACCTGCTTCTTCAGCAGCACCATCTATCTGATAAGTACCTATACTTGATAAATCAGGAATCTGAACATTCATGTAAGAGCTTGTATAAATTTCGTGGGTGCGAGTAGAAGCACTAATAAAAAAAGCCCCATCAATCTCCTCTATGTAGGCAAAGAGGTTGTCATTTCCACTCGGTAGCCATACTTTTCCATTGATTTTACAGCCAAAGGTATTAGAGCCATTCTGTGTAGCATCAGGAAGTACATCTTCGTCTTTGCAGGTGCTGAGTAATAGCATCAGTGGCAAAGTACATAATAATAAGATCGGTTTAAAACGCATAATTTTTAAGGTTTAGTGAATGAATAAAACCACAACACGAGATTAGGTATGAATCTGGTTGCTTGCTACTAAAGTAATATTTGTGTTCTTTAAGTGCAAGTTTTTACATAACATTTAATGAATTGGTAATATTGAGGTTTTTGTCATGCCATAGGTATCTGTTATACTGCGTAGCCTGCCTTTGATATGCTATCAGATTCTTCCAGGATGACAGGTAAATAGCTAGGTTGTGATGCTGTAAGCATCTGTTTTATAGCGTAGCTTTTTTCAAATAACAGTTTCAGGCTTTTTTTTCGTCTTCAGGTGCCTACGGCATGACGGGGTAAGGTGATTTGATTTTTAAATAAATTTTTATCTCCCAGCTATATTTCTCTCAAATAGATAAAAAAATCCATATAAGTACTTGATAATCAAAATATTAACTTCTACTGTCCCAGTTCTCAATCTATCTATACTTAACATAAACTTCATCTAGTATTTCAAAATGATAATAGAAAATGATGTATTTATGCATAAATACAAATATATCCACTAAAAAATAAGCCTATTACCCAACTAACTTACTTAAAAAATGTATTTAAAATAATAGATATTCTTTCTTTCTTTTTGATTAGTTAGAATGGATATATTAGTAAAGAACAGCCTTTGATAAAATCCTAAATACACTAATAAAATAGGTCATTTATCAAAGGAGTATTAAAAAATATCAAAAAAAATATTTATTATGAGAAAACCATTTAGCACTGAAGACCTTTACAGGCGGGCACAAACTCACAATTGGGAAGAGGGTTTCCGATTTTTACGTAATATCTTAGAACATCAAAACTGTGATAAGGGTACTGCATTGATGATGTACTGGAACTCCAATCCTGAGTACTTTACTCGTTATGAGTCTGAGGAAGATGCTCAATCTTGGGAAAGAGCCAATTATAGGTTTCTTAAACTTATTGAAGAAAAATATCCCAAGATTGATATTGAGGTGATTACCTATGATCCGCACGAAGATGAAAAAGTAGGTCTCTACAACAAAGAATTTGAACCTAAACAGAAACTCCCTGATGCAATGTATCAAAAAACAAATGGCAACCGATACTTTAAAGAGGTAGAAAAAGGAATATGGACTTAAGATACTAATTCAGTATTATCTCTTTAAATATATTATAACCTCTGAGATTCTTACCATCTCAGAGGTTTTAAAAAATTTTGCATTGAGGCTTACTCTTTACTTCTGCGTGAACCTTCATAGAGTTCGTAGCGCATAAACCTACATTCTAGAGAGCCATTAAATAGCTTGATTTTAGGTTTTGCACTTAACCCTATGCGTTTGGCAGCAGCTAGGTTAGAAGTGATAATCCAAGCATTATATCCAGCCCAATTCGTTTTGAGTGTATCTCCGATTGATTTATAAAACTCAAAAATATCTTCTTCTTTATCCATTCTTTCACCATAAGGAGGATTCATAATCAAAATTCCTCCTCCTTCGGGTGCCTCAAGGTCTTCAAAGGCGGAAGTCCTAATCTCGATTTGCTTACCTAGGTTTGCTTCCAAGATATTGATAATGGCTTTTCGAGCTACATTTTTGGAGAGTTCTCCACCTAAAATTAGAGGATGATTAGGCTCTATTTTACTTTCGGCTTCATCTCCTACTTCTTCCCAGAGGTCTGCATCAAAGTTTTTCCATTTTTCAAAGCCAAAATCAGGGCGAAAAAAGCCAGGGGGAATATTAGCAGCAATCAAAGCAGCCTCGACCAAAATAGTACCTGAACCACACATTGGGTCCACGAAATTTTGTTTTTTGTCCCAGCCACTAAGCAATACTAGCCCTGCGGCAAGTACCTCATTAATAGGGGCAAGGTTAGTGAGGTCTCTGTAGCCTCGTTTATGTAATGAACTGCCTGAGCTATCAAGCGAAACCAAACAAGTATTTTTTTGTATGAAAAGATGAATCCGTAAAGTAGGTTTATCTAAATCTACTGAAGGACGGCGACCTTCTTTTTCACGAAATCTATCTACAATGGCATCTTTTGTTTTTTGCTCTATGAAGAGAGAATGACTAAACACATCAGAATTAAGTGAGCAATTGACAGCGAGTGTATCCCAAACGCCCAAATGTTCTTCCCAAGCCATCGCTTTTATTTGTTGATAGAGGTCTTCTTCGTCTTTCACCTCAAAAGAATGAATCGGCACTAAAATTCTGAGGGCAGTCCTAAGACAAAGATTGGCTCGGTACATCATCCTCAAATCACCCTTGAAACCTACTGCACGGTTGTACTTTTCAATCTCTTGAGCCCCGAGGTTGGTGAGTTCTTCTACCAATAAATCTTCTAAGCCAAACATTGTCTGGGCAGTCATTTGGAAGGTATTTTCTAGCATTTTGTGAGAGTTAGGTGTTTTATTTTTTTAAGATAAAAAAGTCACATTTTTTATTGAATGGTATCTCTAATGTGTTTTCAAATTGAATAGCAATGTTTGTTTTTTCTTGGAGCATAAGTTGAGAGTGGCTTGTATTCTCTTTTTGTAGAGAGATAATCGCCTTTTTATAAAAGAGAGTATTAGATTGTTCTACTGTTCTGATGATTAAGTACTCACCTTCTTTTATCAGATAGCTATCAAGAGTAAAGGCTACTATTGACTTATTATAGACATCAATGATATTTATTTTTTGATATTTATGAATACTTTCTTGCTCAAGGTATGATTGTTCTAAGGCTTCATAGATTGCTTGGCTATATTTCTCTAAAAAACTAATATAGACCTTTAATAGATTCGGTGTTAGTAAATCATCTATTTTTTCTGAACCATGAGCAATTAAATTTCTTCGTTCTACCAATTCATTCATCTTACCATAGAGTACATCTTTTTCACTACTCACTATTTTATCTTTTGAAAAGCCTATTTCTTTGTTTAAAGAGTCATTCTTAACTAAGAAATCATTTAGATTAATGGCAAGGTTATCAAAAACATCTGTAATTCTCCTATGTTGTAGGTTTCCAGACTGAATCGTGAAAGCATCCGTATTAAACTTATAATGCTCATGGCTTTCAATACATTGATATAGATTTTTAAGAATATCTTCTTTTTTAAGGTGTTTATATTTATCCCATTTATTCTCTATAATCATTGAGATTAGTTTCATAGAAAGTTCAAAGTGTTTTTCTTTAATCTTTTTATGTAGAGAGTGATATTTTACAGTTTGAGAGATTTTATCAAGGTATTCTTTTACCCAAACTTCAATAAACTTTTCTAATAAACCATATAATGAGATAATGATAGCCTTGTATTCAAAAATTTTCTTGTCTTTCTCAAATGTTCTATGGTGCTTTTGAAATTCATTTAATACTTTTTTGATTTCAGAGTTATCGGTATCTAAAATACTATAAGTATTTACCTCATTTACAAGTTCGATGTGTTTTAAGTACTCTCTCACTTGATTTAACTCCCTCTTGAAATTCTCTAGAGAAACATTATTCATAAGTTGCTGGTATTTATGAGATACATTTTTGTAAGAATGTATCAAAAAAGGCTATCCTATTTTGCACATCTTTTCTGTTATTGTATCTTCCATCAAATAGTTGAGAATCATACTCACTATTGTATAGCTTTTTAATTTCTTCTTTATTTTGTATCAGTTCGTCGGTATAGGTGATATTCATTGCAAAAGCTTGCATGAGAGGGTCATAAATAGTTTTAGAGGGAGATTTATATGTTTTCTTTTGTGAGGGAAGTAAGAAAGCATTTTCTTGAAAGATTTCATAAACTGTATTTATTGTTTTGATAAATAACTCTTCTAGTTCTTCAAGTATTTCATTACTGTATTGATTGGCTTGATTAAGATAATTATCTAAAAACTTATCTATCGGAGAGGTTAATTTATCTATGTGTCTGTAAGCAAAAAAACGCAATACCAACTCTACATCATCCATTCTTCTATAAGAGTTCATTTTTTTTACAGAATACTCAGTATCCTCCAGTTCACTCTCACTTTTGAGTAAAAGTTCTTCCACATCTTTCTCTAATGGCAATTGCCACATTTTTCTGAAAAGCTCATTTTCAGCAAGTTTTATGCATAACTGATTAAATTTACCATTATATAAAGCATTGCGCGTTTCTTGTGGTGATAGTTTCTCTCCTCCACTATTTAATCTTTCAAATACAATTTGCTTTAAAAACTCTGCATCTTCCTTACTTTTTGCAGTTTCTTCTAAGAGAATAATAGATGATAAATAACGCCTATCTATTCCTGCACGAACATTGCTAGGAAGTTTAGAATAGGTTCTTCCATTAAGTTCTTGCCAATATTCTAAACCTTCAAGTGCAAATTTTTCATTATAGAAATCATAGATAGCTGTCAACCTTTGCAATCCGTCCATTACTTCATACACTGCATATTCAATCTCATATAAAAAAATAGGAGGAATAGGAACATTCATGATAAATGATTCTATTAAGAGAGATTTTTGACGGTTACTCCATCTTTTTCTTCTTTGGTATTCTGGATTAAGGATATATTTTTTTTTCTCACCTTGGGTGCTATCTAATAAATTTGAAATAGAATCTAAATTAATACGCCCTTGTTCTGTAACAATACGCATCTCTCCTTTTTTATACTTCTCATTTATTTCATCATCTGAAAGTGAGATTTGTGTATCTTGAGACTTAATTTTTTGATTAAATGCTTCTCCCTCAAACAAGTGATTGGTTGTTATCATGTCTCAGATTGTTTATTTTTTGAATTATTTTGTTAAAATTACTCATAATTTATATGAAAAAAAACTGATAAGTAAATAAAGCAAAAAACAGGAACAAATCTAAAAATTTGCTCCTGCTTAAGAAGGATTTTAATATCTGTACTGATTAATGCTTCTCAGAATACTCAGGCTTTAATTTATCACCAAACTCTTTGTAAAGTTTGGTGATTTTGGGGTCTATCACATAGACACAATATCCTTGCTTGCTATTTTGATTATAATAGTTTTGGTGATATTCTTCTGCCTTATAGAAAGTAGGCATTGCTGAAATCTCTGTTACAATTCGGTTTTTCCAGACCTTAGCAGCTTCGGTTTCTTTCATTATTTTTTCGGCAGAGGCTTTTTGTGCATTGCTATGATAAAAAACCACCGAGCGATATTGAGTTCCTTTGTCAGCTCCTTGTTGGTTAAGGGTAGTAGGGTCATGGGTTCTCCAGAATACATAAAGTAGCTCTTCAAAGGAAATTACACTAGGGTCAAAGGTAATCTGTGCTATTTCGGCGTGTCCTGTGGTACCAGTACAGATTTCACGATATGTAGGATTTTTGGTCTGACCACCTGCATACCCTGATTCTACTTTTTCTACTCCTTTGAGACGTTGGAATACGGCTTCGGTACACCAAAAACAGCCAGCACCAAAGGTAGCTATTTCTAA
>JBBRUH010000374.1:0-5800 GCA_038248005.1 Cytophagales bacterium
AATTTACGTAACATTGTAGTTAGAACAGTAAAAAAGCGAACGTATGGCACGCAAAATCCCTAAAATACTTAAAAATTTTTATGTGGTGAGTACACTAATTTTTGTGGTTTGGATTTTTTTCTTAGATGGAAATGATCTCATCACACAGTATGACCGCCGTCAAAGACTAGAGAAATTAGAGCAAGAAAAGGTATATTTTGACCAAGAAATCAAAACCATAGAGCGAGAGCAAGAAGCCCTTGCCACTGATTCTCAAGCTATAGAACGCTTTGCCCGTGAAAAATTTTATCTCAAAAAACCAAAGGAAGATGTCTATGTGATAGAGGAAGAGCAAAGTGCTTTAGAAGAATAGCATTAATAAGTGATGAGTTATAAACTCATAACTCATAAACTCATAACTCATAATTTATAACTCATAACTCCATGCAACTCATAAAAAAGTATTTTCTATCCCCTTTCATTCCTGTTGTCCTTGCTTTGCTTTTGTTTTCTTGCAAAACAAGCCAAATCTCAGTCAATAACGCACCTTTTAGTTTTCAGATATTACAACTAAATGATGTCTATGAAATTGCTCCTTTAGAAGGAGGGAAAGTAGCAGGACTTGCTAGGGTGGCTACTGTGAGAGATGAATTAATTTCTGAAAATCCTCAAACACTGACTATCATGGCGGGTGATTTTTTGAGTCCGTCACTCATTGGTACACTCAAAGATGGAGCAATGGGCGAACGCATACAAGGGCTACAAATGGTAGAAACGATGAATGCTCTTGGGATAGACTATGTTACTTTTGGGAACCATGAATTTGATATTAGTGAAGAGGCTCTCCAAGCACGCATCAATGCCTCAGACTTTGAATGGGTGTCTAGCAATGTAAGCCAAAAGAAAGGCGAAGAAATTGCTCCTTTTCAAAAAAATAAAGAAGGTCAGACCAAAGCAATTCCCACTTATTTTATACATCAATTCAAAAATGCAACAGGGCAAACTCTCCGATTAGGGATTATTGGTGTTACGCTTCCTTTCAACAAAGCTCCTTATGTGTATTATGAAGATGAGTTTGAAAAGGCACGAGAAGTCTATGAACAAATCAAAGACAAGACAGATGTAGTCATCATTATCAGTCATTTAGAAATAGCAGGAGATAAAATATTGGCTGAAAAAATGCCCGAAATTCCCCTTATCATGGGCGGGCATGACCATACCAATATGAAAGTGGAGATGACCAATAACTACATCACAAAAGCAGATGCCAACGCCAAAACGGTCTATATCCACCGATTTCAGTATGATTTTAAGACCAAAACAATCACTGTAAACTCCAAGCTAAAAGAAATCAATGACCAAATCGTTAGCCAAGCCAAAACTGAAGCTGTAGTAGAGAAATGGCAAAATAAAGCCAATGAAAGTATGATTGCTCTAGGTTACACACCTGATGCTGTAGTCGTGAATCTCAAAGAAAGCCTTGATGGACGTGAAAGCACGATTAGATATGAGCCTACACTTTTGGGGAAAATCATTGCCAAATCTATGCTTGAAGCCTGTCCCACAGCTCAGGTAGCCTTGCTAAATAGTGGTTCAGTGAGGATTGATGACCAACTCACAGGACAAATTACTCAAACAGATATTTTACGTATTTTGCCTTTTGGAGGAGGGGTTGTACTCAGTGAGTGGAAAGGAAAAGACTTACTTAAAGTACTAGACATTGGATTATATACCAATAGAGGTTTAGGGGGATATTTGCAACATGCAGGTATCAAGCAAGCCAAAGATAAACGTTGGTTTATAGGAGAAGAAGTGATTAACCCAAAAGCTACCTATCAAGTGGTATTATCTTCATTCTTGGCAGCAGGGCGAGAAGCAAATCTTGATTTTCTAAAAGACTATCCTGCCGAAGAAGTAGATACTGAAAAAACCATCGGCATAGTCAATGATATACGCAATCTATTGATTCATTATTTAGAAAATAATCCATTAGGCGATAACTAAATCGTAGTTACGAATTTATTCGTAAGATGTATTAGTAAAGTTACAAAAATAAAATAATCCAAAAAGGTCTATATCCTGCGTATATGAAGTACAAAAGTCATTTGTTGAGCAGTTTATTTTTTCCTTTTTACTTAGCTTTTTTCCTATAAGAAATTAAAAAATAAGCAGGAACAGTCAGCAAGCAAATAATCAGAAGCAAAGCAGAATTATTAAAATCATTATAAATAAAGCCAGCCAAAAAACCAATAGACACAAAAATCATCATCACAGGCACTAAGGGATAAGCCCAAGCACGATGAGGGCGAGGTAAGTCAGGTTCGGTAATTCTTAGGCGAATCACAGAAGCAAATAAAAAGAGTGTTACCAATATCTCTATCAAAGCTGAGAAGTTATACAACTGCTCAAATGAACCCACATAGATAAAACACAAACCCAATAAGCAAGTAAATAAAAGCACTACTGAAGGCGTACCTTTCCGATTGACGATAAGTCCTTTGGTGCTAAAAAAACCTGCTCTACTCAAGCCAAATAAAATGCGAGGAGCAATCATCAAATAAGCATTTAAAATACTGAGCAAAGAAAGCAAGGCAATCAATATAATCAATCTTGCTCCCCACTCACCAAGAACTACAGTAGCTACCTCTGCTAAGGCAAGTTTAGAATCTTGCAAGACAGAAACAGGCAAAACATACAATGTAGCTAGGTTGATTAATAAATAGACCGCTATCACTATCAATGCTCCTCCGTAGAGAGATTTGGGGATATTTTGGCTAGGTTTGGTATCTTCTTCGGCAAACAATACTGGTGCTGCAAAGCCATTATAAGTACCACTTACTAGCTGAAAAGCAGGAAAAAAAGCAATCCAAAGGCTACTTTCTAGAGCATCATTGGCATTTATTTGAGGAGGAGTAGAGGCCAACTGATTCTCAGAAAAAAAACAAAATATAATCAAAATCAGCAAAGCAACTACTTTGAGAAGGCTTGTGATTTGCTGTGCTAGGCTTCCATTGTCTATGCCTGTCAGGTGAAATAAAGTAAACAATATCAATACCCCCATAGCAACTCCCGTCTGATAAGGAGCAAGTTGAGGGAGTAAAAGTACGACATATTCTCCAATCACAATAGAGAAAAAAGCAGGAGCAACTGTATTAGAAAAAAAGGAAAGCCAGCCAATCGCAAAGCCGATGTATTCTCCAAAAGCACGCTGAGCATAGATAAAAATACCTCCAGTTTGAGGAATCATCGTGGCCAACTCAGCCAAAGAACCAATCGCAAGCAAGACATACAAGCCACCCAAAGCCCACACAGCCATAATCAGCAAAGGATCTTGAAGCATGCCTGCCACAGTGCCTGGAGTACGCAGAATCCCTACACCGATGATGCTACCTACCATAACAGCAAGCCCAAAGCTAAGCCCCAAAGTTTGTTTGAGTGGGGAAATAGAAGCTTCAATGATTGTTTTTTTCATAAAAGAAGAAGAAATTGGTTATGATTTATGAGGGTTGATTTTTTATCTGAAACTGTTATTTGACACAGTAATATGAAATTATTATTTAATTCCACCAATGCGAGACCAACGAATTTTGCCGCCAAACCACGGTTTCTTTTGGTCTAATGACATCCAGACAGCAACGGCTTTACCAATGATATGATCTTCTGGCACAAAACCCCAGTAGCGAGAATCAAGAGAAGCATGAAAATTATCCCCTACCATAAAATAGTAATTCTTCTTAAAAGTATATTGCTCTTGGACTTTGCCGTCTATCAGCAATTGCCCATCTCTGAGGATTACTTTATTCTTGTCTTTGGCTTCAAAATTTTTGACCAATGCTCCATAAAGCTTGACATTGTGGGGAGACATAGGCAGTTTTAGCCCCTTCTTAGGAACTACTATTGGCCCATAAAAATCTTGATTCCAACCCAGGCTTTCTTCACTTGGAAAGAGGGCAGGGTCATATTGTGAGGCTTTATTTTCTTGTCTGATAATGCCTGTGATAAGACCTACATCTTGCAAGGGTGCAAGCTTTTTGATTTGATAAGGACTGGCATGTAGCACGTAAATATATCCTTCTTGCTTTTTGTGGCGGACATAGTCTGAAATCCCTACTTTGGCAAAGAATTTAGGGTTAATTCCTTTTTTACTACGTACAAAGTACCTAAATTGTTGTGGATATTTAACGGGAAGAAGCTTCTCATTGGCATAGATTTTAGATTGGCGAATCTCCACAGTTTCTCCTGGTAATCCAGCACAACGCTTGACGTAAGGCATTTTGAGTTCAGTAGGCAAGGTATCAAGAGGATAATTAAAAACCACTACATCATTGTGTTTTACTGACCAAGTGGAAAGCCTGTAGTTGGGCAGGCGAATCTGAGGAATATCTAAATAAGAGTTAATATCTGTACGCCAAATCTTACGGTGAGTCAGTGGAATGTGTAGAAGTGTACTTGGCGTGCGAGGCCCATAGTGTAACTTACTGACCAAGATAAAATCACCAGGCTGTAAAGTGCCTGCCATAGAAGAGGAGGGAATGGTATAGGCTTCCAATACTAACCAACGAAATAGGATAGCCAAAAATATCAGCATAAATAAAAACCGAATTTGGCGAATAAGCCACGGTCTTTTGCGACGAGTTTTTTTACTCTTTGGAGAAGAGTTATCCAAATTCTCCGAGGCAGATGGTTCTTGTGGAATGTCTTGATCCATGGTTATTAGTCTTCATTTAATCAGTAATGTTAAAGCTAAAATAAGAAAATTCCTAATTCTTGCTATAAATTCTAATAATTAAGCTATTTGAGATACCTTATTTCGTTTAAGCCTCTTCACTGTCACGGTATTTTATCTGCATTCCGTGTAAAAAATTACGCAAAAATTGGTCTTTGCAAAGTCTATATTGGCTTTGAGTAGGTTTGCGAAATAAGGCACTTAATTCGTGTTTTGATACTTTCATATCTACCAATTCATAGATTGCGAGAATATCTACATCTGTTAAATTGAGGGCGATTTTCAGCTTTCTAAAAATGATATTATTCGTTAATGTCTTTTCGGGTGGTGGCTGAGGGCCTTCTCTTTTTCCTCTTTTATCATTGATTAAACCATTTAGAAAAGTAGCAAAAACTTTGTCGTAAAGGCTTGCAAATTCAGGGTCATCATCCCTTTTTAGCCAGTTGCTTACCTCGGCTCTAGTTACCTCATAATCAGCCAAAGCAAAAATTTCAATCATTTTTGAATCGCTAAAATCAAAGGCATAACGAATTTTGCGTAATATGTCGTTATTGCTCATATTTTTTCTTTTTAGAATTTCTAGTACTCTACAAATATAGTCAAAAGCTCTTAGGCTTATAAGAAATTGATGATTTAAACTCTTTTTTAGGCAGATGACCTCACACTTAAATTCTAATGCCAAGATTTTTTTTAATCTTAATCCATAAAAATATGAATCCTAAGATATTTATCTATTTTTGTACAATGGGATTTTTACAAAAACTACAAGATAAATGGGGCTTAAAAAGCCTTTTGCAAGTCATTTTGGTCTTGATTGTATTTGCTTGCACAGGCTTTACGGTACTTTTTCTCAAAAAACCTTTATTCGCTTTGGTAGGTTTAGAGCGTTTTTCGGGTTCTTGGCTCGGCACTATCTTGTATCTCCTCTTGATACTTCCTCTGTATCAAGTAGTCTTGCTTTTTTATGGATTTTTGTTTGGTCAGTTTTACTTCTTCTGGGATTTTGAAAAAAAAATGTTTAGAAGAATGGGTAAACTCTTCGGTATCAAATCTTTAAAGTAAATGAGAGAGTATCTTACTATTATTCAATCTCTA
>JBBRUH010000375.1:0-5731 GCA_038248005.1 Cytophagales bacterium
AGCTATAAATAAGGAAAAACCTCTATACATTGATTTGTATAGAGGTTTTTTTATTTTTTATAGTTCTACAAAACTTATATTTATTCCTTAATACACCTCAAACAAACCAGCAGCACCCATTCCACCACCTACACACATAGTGCAGATTACATATTTAGCACCTCTGCGTTTGCCTTCTATCAATGCATGACCTACTACTCTAGAGCCAGTCATTCCGTAAGGGTGTCCAATAGAAATAGCTCCACCATTGACATTCAGTAGTTCATTAGGAATACCCAGTTTATCACGGCAGTAGAGTACTTGCACTGCAAAAGCCTCATTGAGTTCCCATAAACCAATGTCATTCATAGTCAATCCATGCTGCTTGAGAAGCTTAGGCACTGCAAATACAGGCCCGATGCCCATTTCGTCAGGTTCGCAACCCGCTACAGCCATTCCTCTGTAAGCACCTAGTGGTTTAAGACCTCTTTGCTCAGCTAGTTTTCCATCCATCACCACACAAGCAGATGCACCATCCGAAAGCTGACTTGCATTTCCAGCAGTGATTACACCACCTTCATTCACTGTTCTTAATCCTTGTAAGCCTTCTAAAGTAGTATCAGCACGATTGCCTTCGTCTTTATCTAACGTAACTTCATGGTAGCTTACTTCTTTAGTGGCTTTGTCCGTGACAGCCATTGTAGTGGCTACTTTAAAAATTTCATCATTAAATTTACCTGCTGCCTGAGCTGCCGCAGTACGTTGTTGGCTTTGAAAACCATATTCATCTTGAGCATCTCGGCTGATATTATAGCGTTTTGCTACAATTTCAGCAGTTTGGAGCATAGGCATGTAGGCATCTTTATGCTTTGCCAGCAATCCTTTGTCTATCATGCGGTAAAGATTCATCTTCTCATTTTGTACTAAACTGATAGAATCTAAACCACCTCCCACAACTACTTGCATTCCATCTACGATGATTTGCTTGGCAGCCGTAGCGATTGCCATCATTCCTGAAGAACACTGCCTATCTATGGTCATTCCTGACACGGTTACAGGCAAGCCAGCAGCCAAAGCAGCTAATCTTCCGATATTAGGGCTAGAACTGCCTTGTGGCAAAGCACATCCCATGATACAGTCATCTATTTCGGCAGGGTCTATTCCCGCTTTTTTGACGGCTTCAGCGATTGCCCAGCCTCCTAGCGTTGGAGAGTTTGTATTATTAAAAACGCCCTTGTAGGCTCTTCCGATGCCAGTACGTGCAGTAGATACAATTACAGCTTCTTTCATAATTAATTATTTTTTTGTAAATAAAAAGGATTGAAATCAATCCTATATTACTAAGTTAAAAGGAAATCGGTTAAAATGTTCAGTTTAAAGGATGAATTTATGCAAGAACTAAATTTTCCATTTTCATCAAATTAGTCATCAACTATTTTTTATTGTATTTCTGAACAATTTGCCTTATATTTTTGCTTTTAAGAAAAATATACTGATAAAATATTCTTTCGCCTAAATCTACATTGCCATGAAATTAATTCTATTATTCTTCATTTTCCTGCTTTTTTCTTCTTATCAATGCTTTGCTCAGAATTTCTCATTGATGGGTACTGCCGTAGAAATGCCCAATGATTGTATTTTGCTTACACCAGATGAGCAATACCAAGAAGGACTAGCTTATCATACTACTAAGCTAGATTTAGAAGATTTCTTTGAGATAGAGTTTGATATTTTCTTAGGTAATAAGGAGGAGGGAGCTGATGGAATTACTTTTGTGATTCAGAATGACCCCAGAGGCTTTAATGCTTTTGGTACTTGGGGAGAATGTATGGGGTATGGGCGATGGAGTAAATTTTATCTAGGAGGTAATTTTATAGCACCTTCTGTAGCAGTAGAGTTTGATACTTATCAAAATTACAGACAAAATGACCCTAGCTGTGATCACGTAGCTTACCTAGAAAATGGCACTAACTATCATACTGAGTATTTTAACAATCAAGATGATACCTATAATTTAGAAGACAATCTTTTGCATAGTTTTAGATTTAGATGGGAGCCTGATATCACACAGATTAGCGTTTATCTTGATGGGGTAATTGTTTATCAAGGTAAAAGAGATTTAGTCAATGATATATTTCAAGGGCAAACCAAAGTCATTTGGGGCTTTACAGCTTCCACAGGTAGAAAACACAATGAGCAATACTTTTGCCTTAAAAGATGGGCTAGAAGGTAAGATTCTACTGGTGGGAGATTCTGCTAGTAGAGATTTTTAATCCCAATTCTGCTAGTCGGGATTTTTAATCCCGATTTTGCTAGTCGGGATTTTTAATCCCGATTAGTGAGCTATAAGATTTTTAATCTGATTCCAAAATCATCACCTGATAAGGTGCAAAGGATAGATACTCATAATCTTCTCCTATTTTGTATTGTTCTCCTTTCCAGTGATCGAATAATAAAGTAGGTTCAAAGCCAAATTCTTTGAAGGCATACCAAGTTAAGCGACTGATAGAGTTACTGTAATTTAAGACCACGAAGACCTTTTTACCTTCTAATTCTCTTAGAAATCCTGCTATATGGGCATTGTGAGGATACATCCAAGTAATATTTTTGTGGTCTGCAAAAACAGGTAGTTTTTTTCGCAAGGCAATTAGTGATTGAGTTGCTTTAAAGATTCGGTTTTCTATCGTTCCTTGAGTATCTACTTTCTTGTTCTTTTCCCAGTCTATCACAGGGCGATGTAGCCAGCGATTGTCATAGCTCTTAGCATCATCTTTCAAGTAAGAGTAATCATTGGTATAGCCCAATTCATCTCCATAAAAAAGCATTGGTACTCCACCTAAAAAAAAACTATGGGCTTGCATCAAAATAATTTTTTGAATGGCGAGGTCTATTTCAGTAATATTCTTGTTTTTGATAGCTTTTTCTAATCCGCAAAGCGAGGCAAGTGTGCCACTGATTCGGGCATCTTGTGTTTTGGGATTGACTGAAAAAAGCGCTCCCGTTGCAGTAGAACCTTGAAAAGTACCAGAATAATACTGCATCAAAAATCTGCGGTGTAGGTAAGGCGTAAAACCTGCTTCTTCTATCATCCAGTTTTCATAGCCCAAGCCTATATCATCATGACAACGAGTATAAGTAATCCAAGAAGTTCCTAAAGGTTTTTTGAGTAAATCTTGCTGTGCAGCCATCATCACATGCACATCACCTGTAGCGAGGGCATCCCATTGAACAGCCATTTGAGTAGCATTGTATGCGAAATCACATTCTTGAGCCTCAAAACCATCTGTACCAAAGTATTTCATGATTTCTTGAGGTGCTACGATTGCCTCTCCCAAAATCGCCATGCCTGGAGTAGCCAAGGAAACACATTGCCTGATAAGTCTTAAAATCTGATGTGCTTCTGGAAGGTTTTGACAGGTAGTTCCCAGCTCTTTCCATATAAATGCAGGGGCATCTATGCGTAAAATATCTACTCCAAGATTTGCATAAAAATAGACAATGTCTAGCATTTCTACCAAGACTGCAGGATTGCTGTAATTCAAATCCCATTGGTAATTATGAAAGACACTCATTACCCACTTTTGGCATTCTTCTACATAGGTAAAGTTACCAGGAGCAACGTCTGGGAAAACTTCGGGCATACTTTGCTCAAATTGCTCAGGAATATGCCTGTGCTCATACATATAGAAATAATCTTGGTATTTTTTATCTCCAGCTTTGGCTTTCATAGCCCATTCATGCGAGTGAGAAGTATGGTTTAAGACAATGTCTAACATCAAATACATCTCTGATTTTGCCATGTTTTGTTGAAGATTTTGTAAATCTTCTAAAGTACCAAAACGAGCATCTACTTTCTTAAAATCTGAAACTGCATAACCTCCATCACTTTCATTTTTAGGACTTTCAAAAAGAGGCATTAAATGCAAAAAATTTACTCCTAACTTTTGGAAGTAAGGAAGCTTTTCTTCTAAGTTTTTCAAATCACCACAAAATCTATCTACATACAAACTCATTCCCACGATTTGATTACTTAAAAACCAATTTCCTTGTTTTGCCTTCTTTAAATCTCTAGATTTAAGACTAGTATTTCTTTGGTGATTTGCCTTTAAAATACCTTCTATCAGTTTTTGAAAGTTTTCTTTAGCCTGCGAATGAGTCTGGTATAATCCAAAATAAAGCTGATGAATGTCGGACATATTTGCCATCATTCGTGCATAAAAAGTATCCTCATTTTCGGTTTGTGAAGACACAAACAGAGGATAGATAGCTTTATGTTGTTCTAAAATAGAATCTATTTCTTGATGGATTTGATAGTTATACAAAACAGTAAAATTTAGTTAGTTCTTATCTTTGATTTTTTGATTCGTATCTTCACAAACCACCCACCTTAATTAAAAATCTGATTATTTAGATATTTGAAAGCTTCCATGGCACCCATATACTCGCAAGTTCTTGCTCCAGCTTTGTTGGCATTGAAGATAATACTTTGCCAATCTTCTTCTGATAATTGCTGAATTTCTGAGAGTGATTTTTGGCTTAATTGATACAGAACTGCACCCACGAAAGCATCTCCTGCTCCTGTAGTATCTGTAGGTTTGATGGAAATACTTTTGATGATAATGACTTTGCCATTTAGCCCCAATAAAGTCCCTTCTCCTCCTAAAGTAATGGTAAATATTGCTTTCGTTTTTTGGAAAAAAACTTCAGCAGCTTCTTCTAAAGTATTGGTATTCGTTAATAAAAATGCTTCTTCATCACTGACTTTAAAGAAGTGGCATCTTTCTAAAAAATACCAAGATTGTTCTACAAAAGAGGCTGTATTTTTTGGAAATAATAGATGTCTATAATTCGGATCAAAGCTCACAAAAACTTCAGTTTCTAGAGATTTTTCTAATAGATTTTTATAGGCAGTTTGTAGCTTTCCTTCCAAAAAACCAGTAGCCGAGCCAAAATGAACTATAGAAAAATCTTTTATATTGATTTCTTTGATTTCATCCCAATTCAGTTCGCCATCTGCTCCTCTATTAAATACAAAATCTCTTTCGCCATTTTCCATTAATGATACAAAGGCAAAAGTTGTAAAATACCTTGCATCAGAGAGCATCCATTGGGTAGAAACTCCAAAATCTTTCATGGCTTCTATAAGCTGATGCCCGAATGGATCATTGCCAACTTTGGCAGCTAACTCTACTTTTCCGCCTAGAGCAGCAATGGCAGCCGCTACATTGGTCGGAGCTCCACCTGTTTTTTTTAGAAAATTTTGTCCTTCTAAAAGTGATTTGCCTTTGTCAGTACAAATCATATCTATCAAGGCTTCTCCAATGCAAAGTATTTTTTTCATATCTAAATATTTATTTTCGATTCGTTATTTACTTGCCTATGCAAACACAGGTAACGGCGTAATCTCCCAATAACCTAATCAACCTAATAACCAATTAACTAAGCTTTAATGTCCACCACCACCTTGTATTCTGACTGGTTTTTCGGGAGTTACTACCTTGACAAACAAGACTGCAATCGCTCCAAAAATCATAAATGAACCTGCCAAACGAATTACGTTCTCAGGATTTCCACCCAATAAACTATTATAATAAAAAGGTAAGGTAAAAATTTGAATCATCATAGGTATCACAATAAACATATTAAAAATCCCCATATATACACCACTTCTTTCTTGGGGAATACAGCCAGCTAACATGATATATGGATTTCCCATCATACTTGCCCAACAAATCCCTATGCCAAGCATAGG
>JBBRUH010000376.1:0-5725 GCA_038248005.1 Cytophagales bacterium
GCAGCTGCGCGGATGGCGTCGGGTGTGAGCGCCGAGGTTGACGCGAAGCCCCAGGCGCCGTCAGCGATAACGCGGATGCCGATGCTATCTTTCAAATTATGGCAATGGTATTGAGATTTTAGAGCCAGGTCTGTATGGATTAAGCAATCATTTATTAGATACGAAATGGAACAAAGTCAAAAAACTCAAAGAAAAATTAGCCATAGAACTCTCTGATTCAGAGCCTGATACGAATAGATTACTTGACTTAATGCATGATTTAGAAGTTCCTGACGATGAAGATATACAGCAGACAGGCTTAAGCATGGAGCAAGAAAGATTGCTTTCGTCTATGTTTATAGAAAGCTCTAAATATGGTACACACTCTACTACAGTCATTATGATAGATTATGACCACAATATTCGCTTTACTGAAAGAGTTTATAGTAATGATTACCGAGATGCAGAAGAACAAACTTTTACATTTAAGGTAGATAATGAGGAAGAATCCTAATCCTCGTTTCGTGTCTTCACGAAACGAAATCAGGTGATTCGTGAAGACGCAAACCACGGAAGAAAAAACGAACCACAGAAAAAGACCGTCTGTAGGGACATGGGCAACGGCGAAAAGTCCCTCTCCTGAAGATAGGGATTTAGAATAAAATTTATCGGAATAAAAAACAAAACTAAAATATACAGTAAATATGAAAAGAATTAGTGTTTTAATCATCCTATTACTTGGCTTATCACAATTAAGCTTTATTACCCAAAAATCTACCAAACTTATCTCTCGTTCTTGGATAATGAGCAAAATGGATATGGGACAACAGCAATACTCCGAAGAAATGATGGAGCGTCAAAGAAGTAATGGCATCAAAACCGTGCTACAGTTTACGCCCAATGGAGCATGTTATATAAGAATAATTACCCCAAACGGAAGCACGACCAAGAAAAATACTTGGAAAATCATGGAGGGTGAAAACCAATTGGTGATGTATCCAGAAGAAAAAAGCCAAGTACAGACTTTTGATATTATCAAGCTTACTTCTAAGGTGATGATACTATCCATAGATGATGATGGTATAAAAAGCACTTTCCATTATAAGGCTTATAAAGAATAAGTTTTTATATTGCACCTGAAAGATACTAAAATACCTTCTTGGTGGTTCATTATATCAATTCTTATTTTAAGTGGTTATTTCTGGGAAAATAAGCAACCAAGAAGCCAAACAAAAGATGCAGACAGTATTTAGAAGTAATGCAAACCTGATTCTTGACAGTTTAAATAACCTCAATGATATCCTACAATTTTTAGTAACAGTATCATAATGATTGTCTAATCTATCATATATAAAAGGCTCGTTACCAGACTATTACAAACTCATAACCCATCATTTACTTAATCGTTGTTTCCGTCTTTGGGACTAGACAATGACTTTTTGAGATTTCTATTAAAATCAAGTGATTCTTGGTCAAGGCTTGTTACGATGTCTTCTAGGTTGGCAAGACGTTTTTTAAGCTCTTTATTCTCATTAGATACTTGAATTAGTATTTGTTTTTCTTCGTTACTAAGGTTGCCAGAAAGCATTTTAGCTTTTATTTTTAGGCTTGATAGATAGAATCCGCCTACTATAGCAGAAATAGGTATCATAAAAACCATTACTTCGGGGCGAAAAATTGAAGATAAAAAGTCCATGTCTTTGTTTTGTTTATGGTGGATTAAGTACTGTGTATTGAAATATACTATTTAATACAAAGTTACGAAAATAATCCGATTAGGTTCAAGCAATTTAAGGATAATTTTTAAATTTGCCTATGTTATAAAAAATAATGCCCATTTTTGAAGAAAAAATTAATGAAAAATATGCTTGTATGGCTTTTGTGTTTGCTCATTCTTCATTTTTCTTATCCTATTATGTCTCAGACTCAAGAAAAATATCCTGATTTCTCTCGTGAGATATATCTTTCAAAGGGAGATAGTTTACCCTATCGCCTTCTTAAGCCCCGTGACTATGACCCAAGCAAGTCCTATCCCTTGGTTATTTTTTACCATGGAGCAGGAGAGCGTGGCACTGACAATGAGATTACATTAGCTCATTTTGCACATTTCTTGACTAGCCAAGAAGCTCGCCAAGATTTCCCTTGCTTTGCCATCGTGCCACAGTGTTCTAAGGATATTCGCTGGGTGGAAGTAGATTGGAGTGCCTTATCACATACACAACCCACCAAGCCTTCTCGTCCTTTGGAGATGAGCCTAGAACTCATCGAGACATTACAAAAAGAATATACCCTAGACTCTACTCGCTTCTATGTTACAGGCTTGTCTATGGGAGGTTTTGCTACTTGGGATGTCATCACTCGTTATCCTGATTTATTTGCTGCGGCTGCCCCTATCTGTGGTGGAGGAGATGAAAAAGTAGCTTACAAAGTTAAAGATTTACCTATTTGGGCATTTCATGGTGATAAAGATGGAGTGGTAAAGCCAAGCCGAAGCCGCAATATGATACAAGCGCTCAAAAATGTAGGTACTCAGCCCAAATATACTGAATACAAAGGTGTGGGGCATGACAGCTGGAAACCTGCCTACAAGGAAGCCGAACTACTCAAATGGCTTTTCTCACAAAAAAAACAATGAAGTCTATTCATTTAATTCATGAAAGAAGTAAAACCCTTACTCGAAGTAATTGCTATTTTATTAATCACCCTTACAATCCTTTCTACTTATTCGGTCATTGATTATAAGATAGATTTTGGAGTAACTATCAAGAAATCTCCTGTCAAAGAGTTTATTACTCCTCCTCCTAGCAAGCCATTTTTGGCAGAAAGCTATCAAAATTACTTTGAAAAAGTGCTTGATTCTGTATTGGTAGTGATAGACTCTACTGCTCAAGAAGTAGATACCTCTTCTCAAACCATCTTACTTACTGGAGATTCTATGTGCGAAGAACTCATGTTTCGGTTTAGAGAGTATGCCAAATACAATCACCACGAACTCAAAACAGTCATCTGGTATAGCTCTTCTACGATTTGGTGGAGCGAGTCAGATAGCCTTCAAAAACTCATCAAGGAATATGACCCTGATTATATCTTCTTCACCACAGGCTCTAATGAGCTTTTTATCCGCAATATCCAAGAACGAGAAAAATACATTCAAGACATCGTAAAGCAAGCTGGCAATCGTAAATTTATCTGGATAGGCCCACCCAACTGGGCAAAAGATACAGGCATTAATGACCTGATAGTGAAGAATGTAGGCAAAGACAGATTTTTTGAATCTCAATACCTGACCTTTCAACGCAAAGGAGATGGTGCACATCCTACCCGTCGTTCTTCGGCAGTCTGGGCAGATACCATTGCCTCTTGGGTAATGGAAAAAAGTAGAAATAAGATATTGCTTAAGAAGCCAGAGGGGAGGTAGGAATTAAATGATAGGGTATTGATAATTAGCTTTTATAACAATTTCAGCATAAATACTAGTTTTTACTCTCTGTTCAGTAAATAAAGTTAGTTTTTTTATGATAAGATTAAATTATGTACTAATTTTAGGTTAATTATTTAGAGAGCGTTTAGTAAATAATATACCTACTTTTTGCTACGAATGCACAAATACAAAACTCTGAATCTAATTTGGGTAGTTTCTTTCTTGTTTAATTTCTTAATTTTAGTCCAAAAAATTATGAGTGAAATTATTAACAAAATAAAATCTAAAAAAAAGCAAATTGCAAGAGAACTATATGATTGGGCTGAAACATTTGAACATGAAGTAGATGAAGATGATGAAATAACCACAGAAGCATATGATTTTGTATTTGATTTAGGCACAAGACTTGAAAATGATGAATGTAGCAAACAAGACTATGTAGAAATTCTTTTTCATATCTGGCAAATAAATTACAATGAAATTAAAATTAGATTATGAATATATCAGAAATCATAGAAGAACTTGAAAGAAATCCTAGTGAAGGAGTTCAATTATCAAAAAGAGGAATGGTAAATTCAACTTGGTTGTTATATAAGAAAGATGGATTTTATTATTATTTTGATATAAATCAAAAAACAGAGTTTGTAGATAATTATAAGTACACAAGAGAAGAATTGATAAAAGAATTTCCACGTTCTTTTTTTGAAATTGACGACTTTACAAATTAATTACATACTGAATCTTTCTATTTTTAATTATGAGTTATAATTTATGAAAAATGAATAATAACTCTGAAATGATTACAATATGAAATCTAAACTATATTCTGGATGTGGTTCTTCAAATAAAAATAATTCAAGTTCCTTTTTATGATTAAATCCTGCTATTCTTTGCTTATAATTTGAGGAAATCTTATCATTTTCAATTTCTATCTTTCTGTTTTTACTCACATTTAAAAAACTCTCTTCTTGGTCTATCCCTAAAAAACGTCTATTGATAAGATTTGCAGCTATTCCTGTTGTGCTACTACCAGTAAAAGGGTCTAAAATCCAGGCATTCGGCTTTGTAGAAGCTAAAATCAAACGAGTCAAGACAGAAAGTGGTTTTTGTGTTGGATGTTTTCCACAAGATTTTTCCCAAGGGGAAATTGCTGGTAGTTTCCAGACATCTTTCATTTGTTTATCACCATTAAGTTTTTTCATTAACTCATAATTAAAATAATGAGGTTTTTTAGAGGTTTTTCTAGCCCAAATAATTTGTTCGGTAGAATAAGTAAAATATCTACAAGAAAAATTAGGAGGTGGATTCGTTTTTTCCCAAGTTATAACATTAAGAATCTTAAAACCTAATTCATTTAGAATTTGCCCAACCGAAAAAATATTGTGCATTGTGCCACTTATCCAAATTGTAGCATCTTCTTTCATTTTATCACGAACCAATGAAAGCCAATTACGGTTAAATTCATTTACATACTCAAATCCTTGTGATTTATCCCAATTACCTTTATTTACACTTACAATCTTTCCGCTTTGTATAGATAAGCCATTATTAGATAAAAAGTAAGGAGGGTCAGCAAAAACCATGTCAAACTTGAAATCAAATTGAGGTAGGACTTCCATAGTATCTCCGTGGAGTAAATTAAAGTTTTTATCTTTGGATTTAAAATAGGAACTAATCATTGGTAACTATCTAAAACCCCATTATGATAACCCAAAGAATATGCTGCATGTGGACTTCGATGCCTTCTATTCCCCCTTTGACTTTCTTCTAAACCATTTAAGATATTTCCCAAATTTATACTTTCTTCTTTTTGTAACCCATGTTGATAACCAATTTCGTAGGCACAAGATGCACATTTATGTCTGCCTGCACCTTCTTGACCAATAGGTAAATCTTGGACTATGATATCTATATTATTATGATTTTTATTACAAGCCATAATTATTTATTTTTAAAGTTTTAATACGCCTTCTTTCTTAACTTTTTCAATGAATATATTTAATGTAGCCAAGTTATATAAACTTGGTATTATATTAAAGGCTTCTTCAAGTTTATTTTTAGCAGTATGCCAACCCTGTCCATCTGTAATCCAAACAAATTCATAATTATCATATTGATTTATTTTGTGAGCAACATCTGAATACGATCTAGCTGTTTCGTTTAGCTTTGAACCACCACTATTATAAAAATTAGTTTCAATTAAATAGAGTTTCTGTTTTGATTTAATGACGAAATCAAATCTTTTTACATCTACCCCAAGACTGATGATTTCAGGAAACACAGTATGGTTTATTTACTTTTTGTAAATTAGATTGGCTTTATCAA
>JBBRUH010000377.1:0-5718 GCA_038248005.1 Cytophagales bacterium
CTCCAATAACCTTAATTCTCCTTGCTTGCATTAAATAGCTTTTGCTTTTCTTCCTTGCTTAGACTGCTGTAACCTGTTTCAGATATTTTATCTAAGATAGCATCTACTTCTTCTTGATTAGGAACATCCTCAGGACTTGAAGCTTTATTATAGTTATTAGAGGCATTGCTAGAATAGACTTTACTTTTCTTTTGGCTAGAATAACTCACATTTACTTTGCTTTTTTTCTTGAAAAGACCAGTAATACTATCTCTCAAACCAAAAATCCAAGCACCTAAGTCATTTCCCTTTTTAAGCTGAACAATATAAATATATCCCATCAAGGCTCCACCTAAGTGTGCAGCTTCTCCTCCCGCATTGCTTCCACCTAAGCCTACATACGCTAAAATCACTAAAACAGGAACAATATATTTGATACGAACAGGTCCAAACAGCAATAGATAAAAGGTATGATCTGGTGCTAGAGTAGCTGCTGCTACCATCACTGCAAATACAGCCCCAGAAGCACCTACTAAGTGTGTGCCATGAGGAAGTAAGGTATTAGACAAAATCAGAAAACCCAAAGCACCTGCCAAAGCACCCAATATGTAAATACTTACAATTCGTTTACTTCCTAGATAATCTACTATTACAGCACCAAACCAATACAAGAACAACATATTGAATAAGATATGCAATAAACCCGCATGCTGAAAAGCATAAGTAAGTAATGTGTGCGGTCGCCATATTAAACTCCCAAGTACCGAAGGAAGCTCAAACTGAATGGCAATATAGCTTTCATAAAAACTTCTAAACCCTAAAAGATGAAGGGTAGTAGCTATAATTGCAGTACCTAAGAATACAATGATATTAATTAATATCAATTGAATCAAGGCATTGTCTTGTCGGTTAAAGGCACTTTTAATTTCGTCAAATAATCCGTTCATAATATTGTATGGTTAATGCTCTCTCTTTATTCCCCAAAATTTAATTAAAACAAAGCCAATCAAAGCCCCTCCAAGGTGTGCAAAATGTGCTACGGGGCTACTATCAGAGTAATATACTCCAGAATATAACTCATAGATGATAAATAAAGTTACTAAATACTTTGCCTTTATCCCAAATGGTATAAACAAAAGTTGCATTTGAATATTTGGAAAAATCAAAGCAAAGGCTATCAAAACACCAAACACTGCTCCCGATGCACCTACTACTACCCTATTTACGTTGTTAACTACTTGTTCATTGTATTGATTATATAATTCAGTCGCTTGTTTAGGAGTTTCTGCTTCCATTTCTATCTCAGTCATTACTTGTTGGTCTTGGTAGTAAAATACTCCTTGTTGAAGCAAACCTGCTCCCATCCCAGTAATGACATAAAAAGTCAAAAATCGCTGCGAACCTAGCACTCTTTCTAACCAAGGCCCAAAGAAAAACAAGCCTAGCATATTAGAAAATAAGTGCATAGGATTGAGTGAGTGCATAAACATATAAGTCAAAAACTCCCATGGTGCAAAATTGACAGAGAATATATAATGAAGTCCAAATAGTGTATTTATGTCTTCTGCTGTAAGTATGTTTACGATATAAATAATGATATTTATAATCAATAAGTTGCGAACAACTGGAGTAACTTGGTTATACATATTTTTTATCTAGTCTTTTAATTTTGTGTTGCCAATAAATTATCAAGTTCGTGAAGGCTTAAACTTCTAAAAATAGCCTTCCCTTCTGGCGTATAATTAGGATTTTCTGAAGCAAAAAGTTGATCAATTAATTGATTCATTTCTTGCCCTGATAGAGATACCCTCATCCTAGCAGCTGTTCGCTTTGCCAAAGCCCTTGCCATCATCTCTAACTTAGTAACTTCAAGATTAGATTGATAGTTTTTAAATTGTTCAATAAATTCTTCAAATATTTCAAGATGGTTTTCGTGATGAATCCCTACAGGCACTCCTTTTAGTTGTAAGTGCTGTGCTTCAACTACTACAAAAACAAAACCTAAGTTACGAATTTCAGGCTCAATTTCCAAAATCAATTGGAAATCTGAGGCATTTAATTTTATATCTATCGGAAATAGCAATTGTTGCGTAATATTTTTAGGAGCAACAAGTTGTTTTTTGTATTTGTCATACAAGATTCGCTCATACGCTCCTGTCTGATGAATCAGCAATAACCCTGACTTTACAGGACTCAATATATACTGCCTATGTAACTGAAAAACGGGTCTTTCGGCATTATTTTCCTTGCTTAATTTAAAAAGCGAATCTTGCCCCATTTGGTTCACTCCACTCTCAAAAGTAAGTGATTCTTTGTCCTCATTCTTTGCCCAATGAGCATTGGTTTCGGGAGTATCTTTTTGTAAATCTTGGTAAAGTTTTTCCCAATCAGAAGCTCTTTGCTTGATTTGGTTAGAAGATTTACTACTTGGGAAAGAATTCCCTTGACTTTTATTAGTCCCCTGATACAGTGGGTTTTCTTGGATAGCCGTATTGGCGTGGGTTTGCCCCGAAAAATTAGCATCTATCTCAAAATCAAGCATGGGGCTAAGGTGATGCACACTCAATGCCTTCCTAACTGCTGCCTGCACAATGGCATAAATACTTCGCTCATCATCAAACTTCACTTCTGTCTTCGTAGGATGAATATTAATATCAATGTGAACGGGGTCTATTTCTAAAAAAAGCACATAAAAAGGATGATAATCTTTGGGAATCAGATTTTCGTAGGCTGTGATGACTGCATGATTGAGATAAGCATGGCGGATATATCTTTTATTAACAAAAAAGAATTGCTCTCCACGTGTTTTTTTGGCATTTTCAGGGCGACCTATGTAGCCTCTAATATTAACCAAAGGTGTTTCTTCTTGGCAAGTAGCCAGTTGCTTTCGATAGTTTTTGCCAAAAATACCTACAATACGCTGACTTAATTTACCTGATAAAAGGTGATGAATCTCCAAATCATTGTGAAATAGCTGAAACTCAATATCAGGGTTTGCCAGTGAAACTCTATTAAACTCATCTAAAACATGTCGCATCTCTACAGGATTTGACTTTAAGAAATTGCGACGAGCTGGTACATTAAAAAACACATTTTTAATAGCTAGAGAAGTGCCATCTGCCGAAGCAATGCTTTCTTGGTTTTTAAACTGTGAGCCTTCTATACAAATATATGTTCCTAAGGTATCTTCTATTCGTTTGGTCTTAAGTTCTACCTGAGCCACCGCAGCTATAGAAGCAAGTGCTTCTCCTCTAAAACCCATCGTGAGGATATTAAATAAATCCTCTGCTTTTTTTATTTTAGAAGTCGCATGTCGCTCAAAACTCAGCCGAGCATCTGTTTCAGACATCCCCGAGCCATTGTCTATGACTTGCACCAATGTCTTACCAGCCTCCTTGACGATGAGCGTAATAGAAGTAGCCTGAGCATCAATGGAATTTTCCAAAAGCTCTTTAACAATCGAGGCAGGACGTTGCACCACCTCACCAGCCGCTATTTGGTTGGCTATTGCATCGGGCAACAAACGTATGACATCTTCCATTTTTTATTAATTAATTTAATGAAGGATTGATGAACTATTTAATGAAGGATTAAAGTATATTCTTCTATCACTTATTCTTTCAAGCCTTCAATCCCTCATCTCTTTCTAAAAGACTGAAATCTTGCAATCATATAGAGAGAACCAAAACCCAGAACTACTATTACAATTGGAGTTGCATTTACAAAGCTCATTTTCTCGATGCTGTCACCGTATTCTAAAAAAAGATAACTTAAGCCTACTAATAAAAAAGCAATCAACATTCTTACAAATGCCGTACTAGAGGTAAAGCCCTGCCAAATACTTTTCTTACCTCTTTGATAGCGAAAAGACTGCGAAATACGCACTCCATAATCAATCCCTTCTGGGTCAATTCCTTCTTTTTCTGCTTTTAATCTTTGTTCTATATCTTGGACACGTTGGTCTAGGTCTTCTTTGACTGGATCAAAGAAAACAGGCTCATATCCAAAACGGCGATGACGGGGTGTTTTTACAATAGATAGAAATCGCATATCAATCAAATTTTATTTTCTCAGAAATTATGCACTATTTTACACAAAAAAAAGCAAAAATGCTAAGTAACTTTTCAAAACATTTAATTTTTAATCCTCTTATCTGCACTTTTATAGGTTTGGGGCTTTTGGTAATATTTATGAGTGCTTGCTTGCAAAGCTCAAAAAAACCTTATAATCCTGTACAAGAGGCTTGGGTGGATAGTGTATTCAATACTTTAGATGAAACAGAAAAAATCGGGCAGTTGTTTTCTATCCGTGCCCATTCTAATCTAGGGAAAGACCACGAAGAGGAAGTTATTAAACTCATCCAGACCTATAAAGTAGGAGGTCTTATCTTTTTTCAGGGAACGCCTCACAAACAAGCTCAACTTACGAATCAATATCAAGCACTATCTAAAGTTCCTCTCATGATTTCTATTGATGGGGAATGGGGCTTAGGCATGCGGCTGGATAGCACTATGAATTTTCCTTATCAGATGACTCTGGGTGCAGTGCAAGAAGATAGTCTAATTTATGAAATGGGCGTAATCATAGGCAAACAATGCAAGAGGATAGGTTTGCAAGTTAATTTTGCTCCTGTGATAGACATTAATAATAATCCTAGAAATCCTGTCATTAATAATCGCTCTTTTGGAGAAAATAAAGAAAGAGTGGCTTTGCAAGGCATTGCTTATATGAAAGGACTTCAATCTCAAAAAATCATCGCCAGTGCCAAGCATTTCCCTGGGCATGGAGATACCGACCAAGATTCACATTTTACCCTTCCTAGTATTTTAAAAAGTAAATCTCAGCTAGAAGCCTTAGAGTTTTACCCATTTCAGCAGTTGATAGACAATGGACTGGAAAGCGTAATGGTAGGGCATCTTAATATTCCTTCACTTGACAATAATTCAGGGCGACCTTCTACTCTTTCTAAAGCAATCGTAACAGATTTACTGCAAGATAAAATGGGTTTTGAGGGACTTATTTTTACAGATGCCTTAGAGATGAAAGGGGTTTCAAGCTTTTACTCCGCTGGAGAAGCCTGTATTTTATCTCTGTTAGCAGGCAATGATGTCTTACTTTTGCCAGCAGATGTACCGAGTTCTTTTGCTCAAATCAAAGCAGCTATTAAAGGTGGTAGATTGACTTGGGGGATGATGGACCATAAAGTTAAAAAAGTCCTTCGTGCAAAGTATTTTGCAGGCTTAAATGAGTATCAGCCTGTTAAATTAGACTATCTTTATGAAGATTTGCACAGCATAGAAGCAAAAGTATTGCTCGAAAAACTCTACCAAAAATCACTCACTGTAATCCGAAATCAAGAGGACTTGTTGCCTTTCAAGCGAATTGATACGTTGGAATTTGCTTCCCTTGCTCTGAACACAGACAAGAAAAATAAATTTCAGGAGATGCTAGACAATTATGCTGATTTTGAGCATTTTCAGATTCCGAGTGGTGCTTACCCACATTCCTATAACCAAACACTGGAAGACTTAGGTAAAAAGAATCTAGTCATTGTCAGTCTGCATAAGCTAAGTATTCAGGCACGCAAAGAGTATGGGCTTACTTGGCAAGTCAAGGATTTTATCAAAAAATTAAGCCAAAAAACTAAGGTGGTTTTGGTGGTATTTGGTTCGCCTTATGCACTGGCTGATTTTGAGAATCTTCCTCACCTTGTCTGTGCTTACGAAGACCATCAATATA
>JBBRUH010000378.1:0-5687 GCA_038248005.1 Cytophagales bacterium
GCTCTTGTGGCAAGAAAAAGTCAGAACCTAGCTCTTTCAGTCTTGCATTAGGTGCTTCTCCATCAGTATTACAAGGCATGGCTGCCCCAAAGGCAAACCCAAGTGGTGCTGCTTTTCTCATATCTGCATTATTTGGAGGAGCAGGTACATGCTGTGTATAAATTCCAGTAGTATAGGTAGTACCTGGCAAACGTGAGGCTGGTGTCTTAATAGTAGCACCTATAGCAGGTAGTACACCTGGGCTATTCACATTTTCCATATCACAAACTGTAATTCTGAGCTGAGGTACATCACCCGTTTGATTAATACTCTTTACATTGTTAAACCAAGCTGTAAAGACATAATATCTATTGGGCTGACCGGCATTGCCAGAAATATTAATTGTTTGACACCATATCTTTCCTGCTTCTTGGTTAGGATAATCTGCGGGTATTTTCCACCAACCATTGACTGCCATAAAATTAGCCGCTGCCGAGCTAGGGATAAGTGCTGGCAAACCTGCCGAAGGCACACCAAAGCCTACACACGCTTCACTCCCTGCACCTGCACCACCAGTAGAGCAATAGACTGCTGAGAAGTTCCAAGAGTTCCCTCCACCATATCCTACTTCTCTATTTCCGTAACTAAACCAGTTTTCTTTGTAGTTATTGATAGTATGCGTAACAGAGTATAAGCCTTCTGGATTAAACTCTCCTCGTGTAGCAATCAATCTACTTTGACTATTGGCATTGCCACCACTCCCACCTGCTACATCGCGTAAGTAGCCATAATCAGAGGCAAAACGGGAATAAAAGTTTATATTTTGTTGATCATTGGCATGCATATTATAGTTCTTAATATCTGGGTTTTCGTGAATCCATCCATTCATTCCTGCAAAACTAGCAGGAGTAGGGTTTGATGCAGTATTGAGTGGCTTCCAGTTAGCAAAGTTGCCATCTACTACTAACTCGCCTTGTAAAGTACATTTTACAAACTCAAAAACACGTATTAAACCTGGCATATTCTTGCCTTTATTTTTCACATTCATTACCCTTACTAGATAATCACCTCCTGGCACTACGCTAATGGTTACAGACTCTGTCCCTCTCCAAACACTGTTAGAACAATCTACTAGTTCTAAATTTCCAAGTGTGCAAGCTGCTGCATTGCCGTTGATAGAAGTAGGTGTATTGGGTGGTATTAATCTATACACAGCTATGGCTGCATTTTCAGAGTTAAGGTCAGTAGAAGAAAAACGAGTATTATCAAACTGAACAGTCACTGCATTTACCTGCAAATTAGGATCTGCATTGATAGGTACATTAAAACGCATCCATCCATTACTCACTATTGGTGGGGCAGGACTTACAGGGCTTGAGCCATTAGGGATAACACAGACAGGGTCTAAGATTCGGTCTTGAGGTCTCACATCTGTCCAAGTCTGAGAGACTTCAAAGCCTTTGTAGGTTCCATCTAAGGGACCATAATCTAAGGTAGTAGCACAAGTAGGTCTAGCGATGGTAGGCCCAAAGAAGATACACAACTTACCAAAGGCTGTTTTAATTGGATCTTTACTAATCACACGGATATAGTAGGTCTGGCTTGCATTAGTAGTTACAGGAAAGTTAATACTCTCTACTCCCTCTATTTGTGTATCTATACAACCAACGAGTGTATAAGTAGCAGGGGTATTACAATCAAAAGTACCTACTGCACGATACACTTCAAGAGCCACATCAGGTGCTATGGTAAAATTATTATCATTATTATCATACTGTACCGTGATGTTATTAGCAGGTAACGGAAAAATACTTCCTAAACCTGTAGTAAAAGTAGCCCAACCATCTCCTTCATTGGTAATTGCACAAGCATTAGCTGGGTTACTCGCAGGATTCGAGTTAAGAATATTAAACTGGATATTACAAGCTCCTACATCATCAGGGCTACCTAAAATAGAGCGAATATCAATTACTTTGGCACTTGCACAATTTGCTGTGCCTGTCTCTCCTGAGAATATACATAGAGAACCATTCATAGCTCCAGGGTTCAAATCTACTACCCTAAGTATATATAATTTACCCGCTAGAGTTGGGATTGATACAGACTCTGTTTGTCGCCCCGTTGAAAAGCTGTTTTGGCATACCAATTCATTTGCATTATTACCAGCACCATATATACCTATACCACAGTTAATAGGGCCAGGGTTAGCCGTATAGATGAGTAACATAGGATCACTAGTTGTTTCTGAGTTTTGATATTGGATGGTCATTGTTCTTCCATTTCCTAAGAATCGTATCCAAGAGTCTCTTGATTCTGAGCTAAATGTAATGGCAGAACAAGCTCCTGATGAGTTAGTTTCAGCACCTGTATTACGGAAAGTGGCAGGCACATTAAATCTTACATTACAAGCATCTGGTGTGAGAGTAAGAATATCTTGGTCATCACAAACATCTCTCTCACGTGTATCAAAAATACACATTCTTCCATTCATATTACCAATAGTACCCACATTCATGATTCTGACATAATAGGTCTGTCCTACTAGGGTATTGAATGCAGCCACTTCTACTCCGTCTATTTGCCCAAGAGCATCTACGCAAGCTACTGAAATAAGCCCTGAACACGTTCCACGATAAATCTCAAGAGCAGCATCTTTGCCTACATTTCCTTCTATAAAATACTCTACTGTAGTTTGAGCAGAGCTAGCCGTAAAGCTTGCCCAAGCATCTATCCTTAATGTCTTAGCACCAATACAAGAAGGTGTAATAGGCTGGTTATCTGGTAATTCGATATCAACTAAATTAAATAAAATATCACAATCACCTACTACCATTTGACGAGCAGTGCTACATAAATCTTCTGGTCTTACGCCCCCATTTCTGATACAAAGTGTGCCTACTATTGAATTACTGCTTACAAGATTTACTACTCTGATATAATAAGTACTATTGATGTCATAATTTGGAGTAGTACCATTAAATGTAACTGCCTCTGTACCTTCATCAATTATATTAGAACACCCTACCTCTACCATTGGGCTTAGTACAGCGAATCTACCACCTGTAAAATTAGACCCTAGATTTTCAATTCTCACATAATAAATTCCTAGTGTAATAAAATTTATGACACTTTGTTCACCAGCTGGTGTATTATCAAAGGTACCCAAAGATAATAAAGTATCGTCATAAATCTGAAAATATACATCTTCACTATTAGGCGATTCAAAAACCAGTGAGTAAAAACCAATAGCAGTTATATTTATTCTAGCCCAAACTGAAGCACCTAAGTTTATATCAATACCTTCATAAAAAGTATCAAAAGCCAACGGTACAGTTGCTCCTACCGAAGTAATAGAGACTTGATCGATAGGGGAAGGATTCACAGGAGTGTTGATGGCATTTCCTTTATAAACCACCAAAGCCACATTGTCAGCAATAGAAGCGTCCTGATTATCATTGTCGTATTCAATCACCAAATCATTCGCAGGAAGAACTGCACCTGTCTGAAACTTTGCCCAAGCATCTTTCTGTGAAAGCTCAGTAGCACAAGAAACATTATTAGGATTTGCTATGCCTAGCCCGCCTGTGGAATTAAAAGATGAAAGCAAATTAAATTGTTTACCACAATCTGTCCCATCTATCTGATATGTGAGAGCTGTATAAAAGTTATCCTCTGCTTTCTTGCCTTGGTCATAGATACAGATACTACCAGGCATACCTCCACCTAATCCATTTAAGATTCTCAAGTAGTAAGTTTGCCCTACTACTACAGCAAAACTAGTGGCTAGTGTATTGTTATTTAAGTTACTACCAATACATAAAATAGTAGGTGAATTTGTTAAATCAGCACAGTTGAGTGAAGCTGCATTGTAAACAATGATATTAGGATTATAGACATTGTTTAGTCCACTAGCAATATATTCTACCTGTACACTACTTACACTTACATCTGTATGGGTATAGCGAATCCATAAATCCTCATTATTAGGTGCACAAGCAGACCCTCCCGAAGGCGTAAAGTTATTTAATATATTGGCTTTAATATTACAATCTCCTAGGTTGAGATTGATAGCGGCTGCTACTGCGGTAGCACAATCATTTCTTGGAACTACATTATAAATACATAACTTACCCACCATAGTCTGGGAGTCTTCTATATTCATAATTCTGACATAATAAGTACCTACACTAGGTGCAGTAAACTCTAAAAATTCTTTTTGGGCAGTTCCAGGAGTAATATTATTATTGGCACAAGTGATATAGGTCAAATCATTACAAGTACCACTATAAACAGCCAAAGCTACATCCGTAATCTCACTCTGATACTCTATACCGATTCTTTGACTGACATTAGTAACCTCAAAGCGAGCCCAGCCATCTCTCAATACCCCTGTAATACCACAAGCAGGCGGAGTAGCAAGGCTTTCGTTATTGAAGAAAGATGAAAAAACTTCTATTTGATAATCACACGTACCTATGGATACCTCTTGAGCTTCATTGCAAAGATCACCTGGCTGTGCAGGCCCAGAAAACACACAAAGATTTCCATCCATATTACCAGCACTAAATAAATTAACTACTCGCACATAATAAGTGGTAGAAGCCTGAGCATTGAAAGTGACGGTCTGTGTACCTTTATTATCTGATACAGAACACCCAAGCAATTCTAAAACACCACAAGTGCCTTGATATACCATCAGAAGTGCGTTATGCTGACGAATTTTTAATGTGCCAGACATGGGGCTATCAGATTGAATATTCATAATCCTAATGTCATAAGTTTGTGTAGTAACTGCTGTATTGGTAAGTGTTACTTCTTCAAAACCAATCCCATTGATATCATTACGCAGTGCAACGAATGTACCCGTACCTGGACATCCTCCTTGATAAACTGCCATAGCAGCATTCTGATTAGTGTTGGTATAAGTAATTGAAAATTTCTCTCCTGCTTGGGCCGTATAACGCACCCAGCCTTCTCTCTGTCCATTTACTGTTACACCTGCGAAACCAACACCAGGTGAAAGATTAGTGAAAGATACATTAAATGTACCCTGTGTATTGCTTCCCATCTGAGTACCTCCTGAACCTGCAAGACAATCATCATATACTATAGGGATAGCTGGACTAATGGGGGGAACAGAGTGATTATACTGCACCACCACTCTATTATCTGCACCAGTAGGAGCAGTAAAACCAGCCCAGCCATCTCTGCGAGTAGCACCATTGGCATTGCTACATGTCCCGAGAGCTACTGCAGAAAAGTTAGTGGTATTTACCCTAAAACTAGAATTACTACAATCATTGATAGGTAATGTAGTAGTAGCATTTATGGTTGCACAATCATTGGAAAGAACTGTTTGTGCCTTGATACCGACTTGTGATATAAACAAAGCCAATATAAAAATTGTAAAGATTTTTAAATACATCGGTGTTGAGAGATTTAGTTTGACCCAAATATATATCGTCAAAACTACCTCTCTAGTTGTTTTAAAACCTGTTTATTATTGATAATAAAGTACCCATGTGAGTGTTTTATTATTTTTAAAGAAATAGGAATCAACTTGGAAGTAAATTTAGAATCAAAATAGGCTAATTATGCTTGATAATTCATACTTTTGAACATTATAATTTTGTGTTATGGCTTGTTATTAAAATGTTACATAAATGGATAATTTTATTGATATTGGTCAGCTGAGGTTGCATTATTTA
>JBBRUH010000379.1:0-5641 GCA_038248005.1 Cytophagales bacterium
AGCACTACTTTATACCCTAATCTTGCCCACTCAAAGGCCATAGCTTTGCCAATTCCAGACGAAGCACCTGTTATCCAAACAACGTTTTTTTTTGTATTTGCCATTGCGAGTTTTATTTAGTTTAACTTTTCGATTTTTAAGCTAATGCAAAACGTTTTGTGGTTTGACAAAGGTGGCGATTTTTACCAAAAATGCCAATGCGGAGAGGCTTTGTTGCAGGGCTCCCGTATAGCAGCCCGTTTACCGAAAAAAGCATCGGTTTGGCGAACTTTGAGGTCATCAAACCTACAAAGCTGCCGCCTGACGGCCCGGTGCTATGCCAAAAATACACTTTTTTACCCCACAAGATAACCAACGACCAAAAGCCAGCCAGCAGCCCAAAGAGCCAAGAGCTACTAAAGAACACTACCGGCTCACTAATTGGCCTGACTACAATAACGCCCTCATTAAGCGAGGCTCCATTACGCTTTGGCTCGATGAACATACGCTAACCCACTGGCATTATCAGGGTCCATCCACGCCCGGTGGACTGTTCCGTTATTCGGACCAATGCATTCAGGCCGCCTTAGCCCTAAAAGCGGCCTTTCGACTCGCGTAACCATTGAAAAGTAGAAAAACAGTCTTATTTTTCACCTAATCAATGGTCTATAATGAAGAAAAGCCAATTCAGCGAAGCTAAAATCGTGGAGATTTTAGCCCTGCCAGGCTAAGGCAAATCCGTCGATGAGATTTGCCGTATTTACAATATTTCCACGGCCACCTTTTACAACTGGACCGGGCCGCCGGAGCGGGAACAAGTACGGCGGCATGGATACCGAAGAACTCCGCAAATTGAAGGCATTACAGGCCGAGAATGGCCGCCTGAAAAAACTGCTGGCCGATAAAAGCTTAGATTTCGACATCCTAAATGATGCCTACGAGTTGCTAAAAATCGGTACGCCGAACCGGCTTAAGTCCTACCACCTCACAAACGCTCCAGATGGTTCGTACCGTCGTTGAGCAACAGCAAGCCTCGCTTCGGCGGGTATGCCGGGTAGTAGGGCAACGGCGGGCAACGTCTATGCCAAACCTAAACGAGTCAATGCCGACAAACTGATTAATGAGCAGCTAATGGCTCCGTCAGTGAAGTACTTAAACTGGGCCGGGCCGCCGTTGCGGGTTCGCTTTGATGTTTGGTTGGTTGCGACTGGCTGGACATGAGTGGAATCACAAGCGGGTTTATCAAGTGTATAAATCCTTGAAACTCAACCTACGCGCCCCTGTTAAGCGCAAGAAAATCAAGCGAGATAATCCTAATACATTGGCAGCCAGCAAAGTAGGACAAGGCTGGTCTCTGGATTTCTTAAGCGACGAAGTGGTAGCGGAGAAGAAAACGCGCATTCTGAATGTGCTTGATGAATATAGCGGCACGGGCCGCCCCGCGTAAGTGTCTGTTAGTGGTGGCTCAGGGCAGCTTCAAAGCAAAGAAATTAGTGGCCTATCTGGAGCAGATGGTGGTGGCTCACGGCAAGCCCGAATACATTCGCTGCGATAATGGTGGTGCGCCACTGCGACCTGAACTGATCAGCGTAACTATGGTCAAATTTGGTTTCAAACACGGTATCGAAATTCGCTACACGCAGCCGGGTAAACCGATGCAAAACGGTTTGGTAGAACGGCTGAACGCGGGGCCGCCCGTGCGGTACGATTCGAACCGAGTGCCTGAACTTGCGGGTTTTTCAGACCATCAGCCAGGTTCAGGAAGCGTTGGATGTGTGGTGGCAACGATATAACTTTGAGAGGCCCCACTCGGCCCTGAAACATCAAACCCCAGGCAGCATATATGAGAAAGGGGAGCAATTCCAGCATCAACTGGTTACGCATTAGGGGAGGAGGACAGGGGTACCTCCTGCGATGTTTAACCTATTTATTGAAACAATATTTGTCTCAGGATTTGCCTTTAAATATCATCCGCCAAAAGGTCATACTGAAAAGTGGGATAAATTATTAGAACATAAGACAGCTCGTTTGCTGGTAACTTTGGATGCTCCTATGTGGGTTTTTAAGTGGATAATCGGGGAGCCAGCATATAAAATGATGAAAAACTAAGTATTAGGGTTTTGTGGTATACATCCTGTCAAAAAACATTACTTTGGACCTGTTAAAACTTCTACAAATGGACAAAGAATACAATGGCTTGAAGAAGCGTATTCAATCGGATTGAGGGAAGTATAGACAGTAGCCTTTTACATATATACAATAATTCAATGTAATAACAGAAGATGTAAAAAAAGGTGTAGAAGTCACTGCTGAAAAAAGTTTTGAAAAATTAAAACAGGCTGGAACTGTTGTCTAATTTTCAATATTCTCTTTTGAATTTACGCAATCTTTGGTGCATTACTGCTAACGGCTCTCGGCTTGGCGATGTGGCGGAATCAGAATTACAAATGCTCATTTTAGCGCAAATGTTTATTAGGATTCCGAATGTTCAATTTACCACTGAACTCGCTTTTTTGCAAAACCCCTGTTAGCGGCTGTGGTTCTTGTTAAGGGTTACAATAGTCGCAATACATAGGGTCTTCTGTTGTCTTTTTATTTGGATACATTTCTTCTTTCGTGTATTGACAATGCTGGCAAACGTAAATATAGCTTAATATTGAATTGGTAGGTGAACCACACAAACTACATTCTAACCCTCTTTTAACACCTGTAATTCCAATATCCAAGATTGGCTTTGCTCGTCTTTGTACTGCTGTCACATTGCAATCTGATACAAACTACTCATCTTTTCAAATAGAAATTTCGCACTCAATTCTATCGTATCTTTATCCGCTTTGGGGAGTTGATTGGCTAAGTCTATCACCGTTTTCAGTTCTTCAAAAAGAAGAGTTTGACCTGTTTCTATTTGCTCAAACTGCCCTTGAATCTGTGTAATCATCTTCGTAAAACCCTGTGATTTCATAGAAGCACGCAGCATGTCTAGCACCATAATATTGCCTGCACCTTCCCAGATAGGCAATACCATCGTATCACGCATGAGTTTAGGCATCACGCCATCTTCTATATAACCCATTCCACCCATTAGTTCCATGGCTTCACGGATAACATACACACCTGCTTGTGCGGCTGTCTTTTTAATCATAGGTGTAAGCAACCTCAAGATTTGAGCTTGGTCTTCGTTTCCATTATCGGCTTGGTCTAAACTTTTGATGGCTTCCCAAGTCATATAAAAATTAGCTGTATAAATGGAAGTAAGCTCGGTAAGTTTTTCTCTAATCAGTGCATGGTTCAGAGCAGAAGTACCAAAGGAAGTTCTAAAAGTCAAAAACTGATACGCTTCCACCAAAGCACGCCTCATCTCTGATAGAGAGCCAAGAGCATTGTAAATGCGAGAAAGATTAATCATATCAGTCATAATCTTGAAGCCTTCTCCCTCCTCTCCTATCAGCTTGCCCACTGTGTCTGTCAAGATGCACTCAGCACTTGCCATAGAGCGAACGCCTAGCTTATCTTTGAGCCTGACGATGTCCATTTCATTCCGTGAGCCGTCTGGTTTTTGTTTTTCTATCAAGAAAATAGACAGACCTTTTGTGCCTTTTATTTCGGGATTGGTGCGGGCTAGTGCGAAGATAATCTCTGCATTGGCATTGCTACAAAACCATTTCTCACCATTGAGCAAATAGTATTTATCTTCTAAATGGGTAGCACTCACTAGGTTAGCCCCTACATCTGAGCCTCCTGCTTTTTCGGTCAAAAACATTGCCCCTGTGTAGAGTTCTTCTAAATCTTGGGTATAAATATGACTCAAAAGACGGTTTTTATCTCCTTCTTCACAGTATCTATCTATCAAACGGGCAACACCATCAGTCATACAAAGCGGACAAGGCAAACCTCCTTCGCTCATCCCAAACAAAAACACAGAAGCAAAACCCAATCTATGAATTTCTGTCTCGAATCTCTTACGTAACTCAGGATGCCATTTTACCTTAAACATCTCCGAACGAAGGGCTATCTCGGTCATGGTATGGTAAGCAGGATGAAAGCGAATCTCATTGATGGTTTCTCCTAGTCGGTTTCTTTTAACCAATTCAGGCGTATTTTTATCTGCTAAAAGGGAAAGTTCATCCATATCTTGGGCGGCTTCTTTGCCCAAAGTTTGCCATTTGTCTAGCATATATTGATAGCCTTCGGGTGAGGTATATTTTTGAAGAAAGTGTTTGAGCATTTCATCACTCTCAAAGAAATTTTGGCTAGGCTGATAACTAGCATCTAAGACCCTATTTTGTGGATGCTTTGCAGAGGTTTTAGGGTTTTGGGTGGTATTGAAATCTATTTGCATATCTATTCTCTTTTTTTAGGTAAATTTAGTAATTATTTGAGAGAAAATTAGACTTTATATAGAGATTAATCTTGTCTTTACCACGCTTGCTACATCATACTTCGCTTGGTTTGACTCAAACAAACCTATCAGGTTTTGAAAACCTGATAAGTCTAAATCTAAATAATATTTGGTAATAAAAACAAACAGCTATTAGTCAAAAACTTAAACCATACTATGCTCAGCTTGGTCTAAGCCATACAAATCAAAAAGCATTTGGTCAAGGGCTTGCTCTGTGGCGTGTATCTTGGCTTCAAGTTCATTGCATTTTTTCTTTTCTTCTTCAAAAACCTCTAGCCATTGTAGCTTTTGCTTGGTCGTAAAAGATACTTTGGCTTTTTTGAGTTCTGCTTGCAGAACTGCCCAAGTGAGGCTATCCCATTTTTCTAGCTTACGGGTGATTTTGCCGATACCTAAATCTGCTCCTAAGATTTTCAAAAAACTTGTGCGAGTCTTGTAAGCAATAACACTCCAGCCTTGTAGTAGTTTTGCCATCTCTTCAAAAGGCTTTTTCTGTGCTACACTAAGCTGAGGAATAGGTACTTCTGCCATTAAATTATAATTTAATCTCCCTCTACCTCTTTCTTCCAAATTTCCAAATGCTCCAAAACTAAGTTTCTTATAAAACTCAAAGAGCTTAGAATTTAAAAAAACAGATAAAAATAAATCGGCATTGCTGATAAAATAACTTGAGTTATTGAGGTAATACCCTTCTACATCATAGTAAAAATAATGATTGACCGCCGTATGAATATACATAATCTTAGGTAAAGAAAATTTATCGTAATAGGCACAAGCTCGCAGATTATAAGGTGTTTTTCCTTGGTCTTGTCTAGCTTTTAGTTCTTTATCAAATTTGCTAAGGTACTGATGAATAGCAGGATAAGATTTATTAGAAATCTCTATATCAAAATCTGTATTGATAAAATACCATTCAGTTTTATTTTCCAAGTGCCATTTTTGAATATCAGTTGGTGATATGTATGGTTTAATCAAGTCTATGCTTTTGGCATCGGCTTTTAAGAGAGCTTCTTTGGTGGCTTCATTGATGATAAAGGCTTCATTCAATCCTGTTTTTATACCTGATAAAATTCCTTGATTTGTATATTCATCTAGAGAGATAATCTTAAAATTACGGGGATTTTTGCCTGTGATTTTATCTAAGAGGCTTTGGTTTTGTGTATTGGCAAAAGTCCAAGCACTGTCTTGGAGGGTATTTTTAGAGATAATAAAGGGTTCGGGCAGGTACTCAGCAAAGCTGGCAAGACCTTTTTTAAGAGATTG
>JBBRUH010000380.1:0-5628 GCA_038248005.1 Cytophagales bacterium
GGATAAAATCTTAAAATTGCCTTATCAGATTTTAGAGCAAAGGGCAGGAATTAGAGGCTCTACAGCTCATCGTCGTCCAATTATAGGCTTGCACCCACAGCACGAAAGTCTTGCTTTGTTTAATGGTTTTGGTACAAAGGGTCTAAGCCTTAGCCCTTACCTTGCCCCACAAATGGCAGACTATCTAGAGTCAGGAGAGGGATTAAATGAGGAGGTGGATTTAAGGAATATGAAGAAGTAAATTTGGTTATCTCCCTGGTTTTTGTTTAAGTTCCTGTACTTTCTTAAGGCTTAATTTTGTTGAAGCTACTAAGTGCTTACTCATATTTAGTTTGCATTAAAAAATATCCATAAGTAACTAATGGTAGTTATAAATGTAATATTTTCAAAATTTGAAAATCATTATAAGAGTATCTATATGAGAAAAAAAGCATACTGAACCCACCCTTACAAATATAACATTACCTTAATCTTTTACTATGTGTTTTGAAATCAAAAATCAATAAATATTGGATGCTCTGATTCTATGTCATTTTATTTATATAATTCATTAGTTATATTCAATTAAGCAACTAGTTATTTTACTTTATCAAATAATTTCAATGTAATATTAGGTTTTAAACCATTAATCAGTAACTTTAAAATCTTTATAAATTAAACATTAAAATTATAATAGACTATGAACAAAAAGATTTACTTATTTTTAACCTTATTTTTTGGATTCACAAGCCTAGCTTTTGCCCAAAACACTACACTTACTGGAAGCATCAAAGATGCTAACTCTGGTGAAACCTTGGTAGGTGCGTCAGTCGTTCTGTCTGGCACCACTACAGGAGTTACTACTAATGTAGATGGAAATTTCTCCATTGATCTATTAGGTAACAAGGCAAAACTTCTATTTAGTTACATAGGCTACGAAACCATCACAAGGGATGTAACACTTAATGGTGGCACACAAACTCTTGATGTTACGCTTAGCCCATCTAGCTCAAGCTTAGATGAAATCACAGTGGTAGGTTCTCGTAATGCTTCTCGAAGCGTGTTAGATTCACCCGTGCCAGTAGATGTACTTGCTGTAAGAGACCTTATTAGTGTAGTACCTCAGGTAGATTTGAACCAGATGATGACCTTCGTGGCGCCTTCTTTCCAATCTAACAGACAGACTATTTCGGATGGTACTGACCACATAGATCCCGCTTCACTGAGAGGCTTAGGGCCAGACCAAGTATTGGTACTTGTGAATGGCAAACGCCGCCACAACACGGCACTAGTCAATGTAAACGGAACTTTAGGACGTGGTAATGTAGGTACTGACCTTAATACCATCCCTGCTGTTGCTATTGAACGCATAGAAGTATTGAGAGATGGAGCTGCTGCACAGTATGGCTCTGATGCCATTGCGGGTGTAATTAACATCGTGTTACGCAAGGATGTCAATCAGTTTTCAGCTAATTATATGACTGGTGTTCATAAAGAAGGGGATGGGCTATTAAATCAATTTAATGCCAATTATGGCTTTGCACTTGGCAAAAAAGGAGGCTATATTAACCTTACGGGTGATTATACTTTCAGAGGATTTACCAACAGAATGGAAGAATGGACAGGACCTATCTATGGAGCAACTTACCTAGGGAACCCTAACCTAAACCCTGAAGGTGCTGCTAATGATGAAGCACTTTTAACTGCTCGTGGACTGACACGCAGTGATTTTAATATGAGAGTAGGTAACTCACAAGTTGCCAATGCTTCTGCTATGTTTAACATGGCAATCCCGTTAGACAATGGAGCAGAATTTTATGCCTTTGGTGGGCTAAATTATCGCAATGGTGAGTCAGCAGGTTTTTATCGCCAGCCATCCCAAGTAAACCAAGTAGTCTATGAGATTTACCCCAATGGTTTCTTACCTGAGATTCATAGTTCAGTGCTTGACCGCTCACTAGGCATGGGTATCCGTGGAAAGATTAAAAACTGGAGTGTAGATTTTAGCAATACCTATGGCAAAAATAGCTTTGGATTTAGAGTAGAAAACTCTATCAATGCATCTTTAGGAGCAGCTTCTGCTACTAGCTTTGATTCAGGAGGGTTTGCTTTTTCTCAGAATGTAACTGGTCTTAGTGTAAGCCGATTTTTTCCTGATGCATTGAAAGGAATCAACGTAGCCGCTGGCTCAGAGTTTAGGGTAGATAATTACCAAATTATTGCTGGTGAAGAGGCTTCTTATACAGATTATGATGGAGTTACTACTGGCAAAGTAGGTGGTGTACAGGTATTTCCTGGATTTCAGCCTCGCAATGAACTCAACAGATTCCGTACTAACTTAGCGGGCTATGTAGATTTAGAAGTAAATATTACAGAGCAATGGATGGTAGCCGTAGCAGGTCGTTATGAAAATTACAGTGATTTTGGCAATACCATAACTGGTAAAATAGCCTCTCGCTTTAATATTACAGATGATTATGCCATACGAGGAGCTATCAGTACAGGTTTCCGTGCTCCTTCTTTACACCAGTCATTCTTTAATACGGTAAGTACTATTTTTGTGAATGGAGTTCCTTTTGAAGTGGGTACATTTAGCAACAATAGCCGTGTAGCAGGTGTTTTGGGCATTCCTAAACTTAAGCAAGAAACTTCTATTAACTACAGTGTAGGATTTACAGCACAACCTACTAATAACTTCACCTTCTCTATAGATGGTTATATCATCAAAGTAGATGACCGTGTAGTCTTGACAGGACAGTTTCAAGGAAATGCCAATGCTGCCCCAGGCACTAGTGATAGAGAAATCTTTGACCTCCTCTCAAATGTAGGTGCTAACCGTGCACAGTTCTTCACCAATGCTATCAATACCACTACCAGAGGAATTGATATCATTGCTACTTATACTTGGGCCATTGGAGAAGGCAAATTAGATGCTTCGGTAGCCGCTAACTTCAATGAAACTACAGTGGATCAAATCAATGTAGCTTCTTCTCTATTGGCAGGTAGAGAATCTACTTATTTTGATAGAACTAATACAGCTGTAGTAGAGACAGGCAATCCAAGAAGTAAAATCAATGTTACGCTTAACTACAAGGTAGGTAAATTTGGTGCAATGCTTCGCAGTGTACGCTTTGGTGAAGTTACAACTAATAACAATGCTATTGTTCCAACACTTAATAGCTTTACAGGTGAGTTAGAAAGTCAAGATCAAACTTTCTCTGCCAAGTGGATAACGGATTTTTCTATCTCGTACCAATTGTTTAATAATCTAAGCCTACAGGTAGGAGCTAATAACATCTTTGATGTATATCCAGATGAGCATACACACTCTGCTAACAATAGTTTTGGACGCTTTAGATATTCTCGCCAAGCTACACAGTTTGGTTTTAATGGAGCATTCTATTTTGCAAGAGCAAGTGTGAAATTTTAATACTTATTTTAAAAGTAAAATACTTTTCACATTTGACAAAAAAAGCACATCCCTTTTAAGAGGGTGTGCTTTTTTTATACCTAATTTAGGATATTATGATTGAATATTCCATTCAAAAATCTCTGTATCAAGAATGATTACTTACCAAGCCACTCCATTCCTGCTTCTACGGATCTAAAAAGCCTTATATCAAACTTACTCATGCTCCTCACGGCATTCACGATGTACTCCCCTCCTATTCTTGTAAAAAGACTTTTAGAAGTTACCAATGCTACTTTCATATCATCACTTAAGCTCTTTTTTGCTTTAGGAAACCACTTTGCTACAAGCCAAGCCTTGGATTCCATTCCCGATTTTTCTAAATCAGTCTGATCTGCTAAAAGTTTATTCACCTTTAACTCTAATACTTTTTCAAGCAGAGTTTCCCACATATTTTTATAATCTTCATGACTTATATTCCCAATTAATCTCAAGATGATTACTTCACTTTCTGGATGGTGTTCTATACGAGTATAATTGGTTTCAAAGAGTATTTCCATAAAATTCAAAATTATTTTTGATAACTTAGCCACTGTAAACTTTCAAGGTCGTTTTTTTTTAATAAAAAACAGTTCCTATTTTTAATAATCTTCTAAAAAACTCTTAAAATTATCACATTTTAGATAAAATATATACAAAACATGGATTTATCTTTTAATAAAAACGAAGACATCAATAAACAATTACTTTATCAGCTAGAGAAAAGACTCCAGAAGGTTAAAGAGGGAGGTGGCATTAAACGCATAGAGCGAGAGCATAAAAGAGGAAAACTGACTGCTCGTGAAAGAATAGCTTATTTAAGTGATGAAGGTAGCGAATTTTTAGAGATTGGTGCTTTGGCAGGCTTTGATATGTATGAAGAAGAAGGAGGTTGCCCTTCGGGTGGAGTGATTGCTGGCATCGGTTATGTGAGTGGCAGACAATGCATGATTGTAGCCAATGATGCGACAGTTAAGTCAGGAGCTTGGTTTCCGATTACGGGCAAAAAAAATCTAAGAGCCCAAGAAATAGCCATTGAGAATAAACTTCCTGTGATTTATCTGGTGGATAGTGCGGGTATTTTTCTTCCTCTTCAGTCAGAAATATTTGCAGACAAAGAGCATTTTGGGCGTATGTTTCGCAATAATGCGCAGATGTCTGCGATGGGAATTGTGCAAGTATCAGTGATTATGGGTAGCTGTGTAGCTGGTGGTGCATATCTACCTATTATGTCAGACGAAGCCATGATTGTAGAAGGTACTGGCTCTATCTTCTTGGCAGGCCCTTTTTTAGTAAAAGCTTCTATAGGCGAGACCGTAGATTCGGAGACTCTTGGAGGAGCTGATTCTCAATGCGAAATCTCTGGCGTAACGGATAATAAATATCCCAATGACCAAGCTGCACTAGATGAAGTTCGGAATATTTTTTCTAAGTTAGGAGATAAACCCAAAGCAGGTTTTAACAGAATAGAATCCGCTCCTCCAAGCCTTGACCCTAAGAATATCTATGGTGTCTTGCCTGGTGATAGAGTAAAGCCTTATGATATGACCGAATTGCTGAAGCATATTGTTGATAAGTCAGAACTAGACCTTTATAAAGAAAATTACGGACAGACTATTGTCTGTGCTCGTGCAAGGATAGATGGTTGGGCTGTAGGCATTGTAGCAAACCAACGCTTGGTAGTCAAATCAAAAAAAGGTGAAATGCAAATGGGAGGTGTTATCTACTCTGACTCTGCTGATAAGGCAGCTCGCTTCATTATGCTTTGTAATCAACAACAGATTCCCCTGATATTTCTTCATGATGTGAGTGGTTTTATGGTCGGAAGCCGTGCCGAGCAAGGCGGAATCATCAAAGATGGAGCAAAGATGGTCAGTGCTATGGCTAATTCTGTAGTGCCTAAATTTACCATTGTGGTAGGCAACTCTTATGGTGCTGGTAACTATGCGATGTGTGGTCGTGCGTATGACCCTCGCCTTATGTATAGCTGGCCTTCTGCACAGATAGCTGTTATGAGTGGTAAATCAGCCGCCAATACCCTTCTTCAGATTCAAGTAGCTTCTCGCAAAGCCAAAGGTGAGGTGGTAAGCCCAGAAGAGGAGAAAAAACTATTGGATGAAATCACCAATCGTTATGAAACTGAGCTATCCCCTTATTATGCAGCAGCTCGACTTTGGGTAGATGGCATCATAGACCCATTA
>JBBRUH010000381.1:0-5625 GCA_038248005.1 Cytophagales bacterium
GGTCAAACGGACGGGACAAAGAATTGTCATCCTGTTTGAGGGTCGCGATGCCGCCGGAAAAGGAGGAACGATCAAGCGACTGATGGAGCACCTCAATCCTCGCGGTGCTCGAGTCGTGGCGCTGGAAAAGCCAACCGAGGCGGAACGAGGACAGTGGTATTTTCAGCGTTATGTAAAGCAACTTCCCAACCCAGGTGAGATAGTTTTTTTTGATCGTAGTTGGTATAATCGTGCTGTGGTAGAACCTGTAATGGGTTTTTGTAATGATGAGCAGTATCATCGCTTCATGGGGCAGGTCAACGAACTCGAGCAAATGTTTCATTCAGAGGGCTTGATTCTTATTAAATTTTGGTTTGCTATTAGTAAAGAGGAGCAAGCTGAACGATTTGAAGATAGAAGACAAAATCCACTCAAACATTGGAAACTTAGCCCCGTAGATGAAAAAGCTCAACTAAAATGGGATGAGTTTACAAAATATAAAAACCAAATGCTCATCCAGACTCATACACATCAATGTCCTTGGGTCATTGTAGAAGCCAATAATAAACAAAAAGCCAGACTTGAAAGTATCCGCTATGTGTTATCACAAATCCATTACCCTGAGAAATCAGAAGCAAAAGTATCCTTATTATATGACCCCAATATCGTAAAACCCTATCATCATCAAAACCCTCAAATAGATTAAAAAGACAAAAAAAACCTCAAATCCTAAAAAAGGAATAAATCCCGATAAGAAAAAACAGCTTATTTTTTTCTTTAAATGAGAATAAAGTTTTGAAACCTTACAAAGTAGCTTTAAATCTTTAATTTTTATAATTAAAATGCTTTTCAATAGAAAAAAATTACTTATAACTTCGGTAAAAAACATTAATATTTAGATGAATAACATATAATACTACTCTAATAACTTTTCTTCCTTTTTCTAGTCAGCAAAGATTACTAAAAATTATTCTAAATAATTTGATAGCCTATCCCGAAACAAAGCAACGCTAAACCACTGTTTATCAACAACTTACACTTAAATAATTCTTGACCTTTTTTTCTCTATTCTAAACTCTTATTAGAACACTATTTATAAAAACATCTGTTATCATTCATATATCAGCAGAAAATCACACACTACTTTCTCAACTCATTACACCTACTCAAGGACCTTTCGGAGGTATCTCGTATAATCAATTATAAAACAAGGGAATCTCATATAAAAGAGATTAAATCATTTTTCCTTAAATTTTTGATTTATTGAATTATCAAACAATGAATATGCAAAGAAATATTAAAGAAGGTAAACACATTACGGTATTTTACCATACAAGTAAAAATTATATCCACGCTTGGATTAGGACTTATCCTGAACAGGCTGCAAACGACGGATTAAAAAAAGAACTTATCCAACTCAAAAAAACAATTCAATCTAGCCATCCTAAAACATTGGTATTGAATATAGAAGATTGCCTTACTTCACTTTCCAATACATCTATCCATTGGCTTGAGTCTAATTTTTTTACCCCTATTAATCAAATTGGGCTTCACCGTATCTCTATTGCTTATGGAAAAAATATCTATGCAGCGATTACGTTAGAAAACATCATTCACAAAGATATTCGTCATAGATATTCCCTTGCCTCTTTTTCTGACGAGAGCGAAGCTATCTCTTGGAGTTTACAAATTGAAAACAGAAAGAATTAAATATTATTGGTCATTTTTATAAAAAAGTAGTACTATCTTTTATTTTTGGTAAGGTTTTGTATCTTAGCTATATAAATATTTCTTTAACCCAAAAATAAATCATTATGCAAAAGCTAAAATACACTTTTCGTATTTGTATATTTCTTATCATTTTAAGTTTAAATGGCTGTGGTGATAGTAATGACGAGGTAACTCTCCCTAGCGTTTCCTTTGGACAAGCAAGCCAAGCTGTCAATGAAAATGATGGTACGATTATCATTAAAATCATCTCAAATGAACCACTTACTAACTCTATTCAGCTTACACTAAATATAGGAGGTACAGCCGTTGAGGATGAAGATTATACTATCAACTCTACGCTGAGTTTTACGGCAGGAGAAAGTGAAATAGACCTAGAACTCACCTTGCTCGATGATGGCTTTATCAGCCCTCCTAATGGCAAAACTGTGGTAATCACACTAGCAAGTAATAGCCAAGGGGTACGGATTGGAACTCAAGATACTTTTACATTAAATATCACCGAAGATGATTTGCCTACTACGATTACGGAAGGTTTTGGGCTTGACCTTACTTGGAAATCTGGTACTAGAGCTGTCAGTTCTATTCTCAACAACTCAGATGTAGATTTACAACTTTATTATTATGGCCCAAATGGAGCTAGTATTAACAGAAATACAGTAACTGATGCCAGTGAAAGTAATAATCAATTTGAGTTTATTCAGGGGGCTAATTCTCTTGCTGATGGAGTGTATGGAGCTTGGGCTTTTTATAGAAGAAGAACCAGTGATATTACCATTGACCTTGATCTTTCTCTTAGCTTTACGACAGCTTCTACTATCAATAACTATCAAGTATTCACAGGTAGTTTTGTATCTTCAGATGCCAATAATAGCACTAGCCCTGTGGCTGAAAATTCTTATAGAGAACTACTTCGTATCCGTAAAACAGGGACAACTTATACTGTTGTACCTTTTTAAATAGACCCATTCTCACAAAAATAAATAGACTTTCCGAGGAGTAGATTCTTGGAAAGTCTTAATATAATCTGAAAACTAGCTATAAAGATAAGATTTGACAGACCCTACTATGTACTTTATATTTTTTGTATTTATGAAATAGCTTCTTAATTTAGCCATTTCAATCCCACCTCCCAAACAGAATTAACTCTAATGTTAAAGTCAATCTTATCCCCTTAATTTATCCAAGAGATGGCTTATTGTTTCGGATTCCTCTTCGGTAAGTCGGTAAAATATCTCATAAAAATCAGCCATCTTTGCATCTATTTTTTCTAAAACTTCAAGCCCTAATGGAGTAATCCAGATATCTACCTTTCTGCGGTCATGCTTACAGGCTTTTCTTTCTACTAATTGTTTATTTTTTAATTTATCTACCAGACGAGAAGCATTAGACATGCGGTCTAGCATACGGCTTTGTATCTCGTTGAGCATTATTTTTTCTGGAGACTGCCCTCGCAAAATACGCAACACATTGTATTGTTGTACCGTTAAATCATAGTCTTTCAAAAATTGATTGTTGTAGTTTTGAAGCCAACTACCTGTAAATAGCACATTGACCATCACTTTTTCATAAACATCTCTAAATTGCTTTTGATTGATTTCCTCTTCTATCTTCATTGTCTATTCTTTAAATGTATATACTCTAGTTGTTATTACAAATATATCTTGTTTATTCTTATTACATTATTTTTGTTCCTTTTGTTATAAAAAGAAGGTCATTTTTTCTAACTTTGGACACAAATCAAATTTTTAATCCAATTGGCAAATAGCATTAGTGTCATCGTACCGACTTACAATGGAGCAAAAAAGCTCCCTCATATCCTTGAAGCACTTCGACAGCAGACAGTGAAAGATTTTGAAATCATTATTGTAGTAGATGGCTCTGCTGATCATACAAAAGAAATTTTAGAAAAACACTCTAAATATTTTACAAATCTTAATATCCTCTATCAAGAAAATGGAGGACGCTCTATCAGCCGAAACCATGGAGTGGCTACTGCCAAAGGAGAATATTTATTATTTTTTGATGATGATATGCGTCCCGTTCCTTTTGCTATTAGTCAGCATCTTGCCCACATTCAGGCTCATCCTGATACCATTTTGGTAGGTGCTCAGGTAGAAGAATGGGAAGTTTTAGAGAGTGATATACAACACTATAAAGGGTATTTAAGCCGAAAATGGAGTGGTGCAAGTTATAATCCTCAAACAGAAGGTTTGCAAGACCCAAAACAGCCCTATCTTACCGCAGCACATTTTTCTATTTCAAAAACTCTTTTTGATAAGTTAGGAGGTTTTGATGAGTTACTAACAGATTCAGAAGATTTTGACCTTGCCATCAAAGCCATTAAAGCCAATATTCCTATTTATTTTCGCCCTGACATCATTGCTTGGCATGATGATTTTATCACTTGCCAAAGTTATATTAAAAGACAAAGAGAATATACAAAATCTCACCAAAAACTAAGACAACTCTACCCAGAACGCTATCAAAACTATCCACAACATAGCCCTAATAAGCCTTCATTTATCAAAAATATCATCTATAGTTTTTTTGGAACTAGGTATTGGGTTCGCACCATAGATGGCTATAATTGGCTTAAGTATTTACCCAAATCCTTGCGCTACCGTGTCTATGACTGGGTAATTACGGGCTTAGGTATTCATTTTACTGAAAGAAAAATTTAATTACATACTTACTTAAAAGTGTAAGTAAGAGATTAGTTGTAAGTTATTGGTTATTAGACTGTAAGAGTCTGATAGTGAGATTTTTACTCAAACTAAATGATTACTTTATTTTTAAAGTATGATTACCCATTTAGTCCTTGCTAATTGAGACATTAGACTTGGTAATCTCTTGGTTTATTTCATCACTTTCTACCAATCCATCTCTCAACCTCACAATTCTATGTGCATATTTGGCGATGTCTTCTTCGTGTGTTACCATGATAATGGTATTTCCTTTTTGATGCAACACATCAAATAAATCCATAATTTCATGAGAAGTCTTTGAATCCAAATTACCCGTAGGCTCATCAGCCAAGATAATACTAGGATCATTTACCAAGGCTCTAGCAATCGCTACACGCTGACGCTGTCCACCCGAAAGCTCATTAGGTCTGTGTTTTGCACGGTCTCCTAGCCCTACACTTTCCAAAACTTGAAGAGCCTTTTCAGTTCGGTCTGCTCTGTTATAGCCTGCATAGATGAGTGGAAGAGCAACATTATCTAGAGAGGTATTGCGGGGCAAGAGGTTAAAAGTCTGAAAAACAAATCCTATTTCTTTATTGCGAATTTCGGCAAGTTCATCCTCGCTCATATCACTTACATCAGAGCCATTAAGGATATATGTGCCATTGGTTGGTGTATCTAAGCAACCGATGATATTCATAAGAGTAGATTTACCTGAACCCGAAGGTCCCATAAAGGCTACATATTCTCCTCTATTAATTTGGATAGAGACAGATTTAAGGGCTTGTACTTTTTCGCTTCCCATGATATAGGTACGTGCGATGTCATGGGTCTCAATTACTTTTTGCATAAGGTTATGTATGTTTAGGATTTGGTATATGGTATTTTTCTTAAGTCTTTTAAATAGCTTGGAGCTATGCCCCAAGTTGTGATATTTAAGCCTTTCAGGCTATTTACATTAATTTTAAAAGTCATTCCGATTTTTAATTGACCTGACTAGAACATTAGAGCTGTTATACACTGGTTATCAACACTTTACTTTTTTTATAACCATATAGGCACATAGAAAATATAGAAAATTGCTTGCGAAAAACTCCTATATTAGGCAGCAAAGTTTATCATTCTAAGATTCTCAAATAAAAAATTAACATAAATAATTGAAAATCAAAAAGTAACGACTCTATTGAATAAAATAAATACTGTTGCAAGAGTCTTTGCTCGCACTTCAACA
>JBBRUH010000382.1:0-5608 GCA_038248005.1 Cytophagales bacterium
ACAGGGTGTGGAGGAGGTGGTTATCAAGTTTACCTTGAAGCTGAATGTGCAAGTGTAGGGAATACTTGGAGTGTTAAAAACAATAGCTTAGCCTCCTCAGGTAAATATGTAGAATCCAATTTAAATGCTTTATTTGGAGGGCTTTTCACAGCTCCCCCTGCAACCTCAGCTAATCGTGTAGAGTTCAACTTTGTGGTACCAAGTACAGGAAGTTATAGCATTTATAGTAGAGTACTGACACCAAGTTATACAGATGACTCTTTCTACATATCCATAGACGGAGGAAGTCCACAGACCTGGAATGGATTACATAATCCAAGCGAATCAGGTTTTAGATGGTTAAAAGTATTGAATCAAAACTATACATTGACTGCGGGTACTCATACGATTTCTTTCTACTACCGAGAGAACGGAACAGGCTTAGATAAGATTTATATTACAGACCAAAGTGATGTGCCAACAGGCTTTGGAGCAACCGCTAGTAACTGTGCATTATCACGCTCCTCAAATGCTCAGGCAGCTGAAGTAGGAGTAAGCGAAGAAGAAGTAAAAGCAAGCGTTACTAGCGTATATCCAAATCCATTGGTAGGTAATGATCTGAATTTAACCTTTAACCAAGAACTGTCAGAGACACTACAATACCGAGTGTATGACAACTGGGGCAGAATAGTAACTCAGGGCAGTATAGAAGTAAAAGGAGACAAAGCGAAGATTTCATTCAGAGGCACTAATCTTGTCAATAGTAACTTAATGCTCATCATAGAAGGAGAGACACTATCTCAACAGAGATTGAGATTTATCAAAAGTGAATAAATAACAAGTAAATACAAATCAAAAAGCCGAGTTAGATATTCTAATTCGGCTTTTTTTATGGCGAAGTGGGTCTTGAAAATAAGCTTTAAAATCTCACCAAAACAATTTATTACTTAACTATATTTACATTGCTAAATCTTGTTTTCAACATAGATCTGAAGAGTAGTTCTAAAGTTACCAAAAATGTTCGATATTGCTCAAGATTTAAGGTAGTAGTGAGAATATTTGACTTATCAGTATTTTAAGTCTTTGAAGTAAGAGAATAGACTTACTGTTTTACCTTTACCAATGCTTTGATTTCAAAGAAAATAAGACTGTATTGGTAAGGGTAAACTAAAAACGTCGATTAAAAGACATTTATATCATTCTTTTTGGTGTACCATCTATTTTTAGGCTAACTTCGTATGTCTTATTTGTTTTTGCTTCCAAATTGATATAAAATATGCGTAGTTGGAAAGTCTGTTTATTTAGTATTGTTCTTTTTTATTTTTTTTCAAGCTCCCTCTTTGCTCAAAGTGAGGCAGATAGTGGCAAAACTAATATCACAGACACACCCTTCAAAAAAGGAAGTCTTTCAACTTTACCTATCATTTTTTATTCACCAGAAACTCGTCTAGCTTTCGGAGTAGCAGCCGTCTATGCTTTTCGCAAAGATAGCCTACAATACTATCCTTCACAGGTTCAATTTGGATTAGCTTATACCATCAATGATCAGCTTCTGCTTTATTTACCTTATAGATTATATCTTAATAAAGAAAAATACTTACTCTATGGCGAGTTTGGCTATTATATGTATAGCTATAATTTTTATGGAATAGGAAATGAGCAAGACCCTGATTATGAGGAGCTTTATGGGATAAATTTTTTGAGAGTACGCATGAGTTTTTTAAGGAGAGTCCAGAAAAATCTGTATCTAGGAGTGCGTTATTGGCTAGAAGATTATAAGATTACGGAAACAGAAGAGGGAATGCAATTTGCAAGTGGAGAGATAGTAGGTAGCGAATCTGGGCTTGTTTCAGGGCTTGGCTTGGTAGCTAATTATGACTCTCGTGATAATTTATTTTTTCCTACCAAAGGCTTTTTTGTAGAATCTACTTTCCAAAGATATGATAAGGCAATAGGAAGTGAGTATGAATATACAAGATTTTTGATAGATGGAAGCACTTACTTATCTTTGGCAAAAAACCACGTATTGGCATTTAATGGAGTAGCTGATTTTATATCAGGGAATCCCCCTTTTAATCAAATGGCTGTTTTAGGAGGCACAAAACGCATGAGAGGTTTTTATGAAGGAAGGTATAGAGATAAAAATGCTTTGATTACACAAGCTGAATATAGATTTCCTTTGGCTGGAAGGTTTGGTTTGGCTGCTTTTATGGCTTATGGGGCAGTAGCAGATGAAGTATCCAATTTTGAGTTAAATAATTTTAGGCTGACTGGAGGTGGAGGTCTTAGGTTTGCCATTAATCGAAAAGAACATATTAACATCAGAGTAGATTATGGTTTTGGAAGGCAGTCAAGTGGATTATATTTTACAATAGGAGAAGCATTTTAGGTGAGTGATGAGTTATCTCAGTAAGATTTTGACTATCCACTTAAATAAAAAACAGAAATATGAAAATGAGTATTGTAATTCCTGCCTTAAATGAAGAGGAATATGTCAATAAATTAATTCAACATTTGATTGAACATGGGGATGAACGTCTTCAAGAAGTAATCTTAATAGACGGAGGAAGTGCTGACCAAACATTGACCTTCGCAAAAGAAGCAGGTGCAAAAGCCTTGCTTTCTCCCGAAAGAGGACGAGCCAAACAAATGAACTATGGTGTCAAGAATGTTTCTCCTCAAAGTGATGTGTACTATTTTGTGCATGCAGATTCTCTTCCTCCTGCAAGCTATCTGGATGATATAGAAGCAAGTCTATTGGAAGGATATCCTATAGGTTGTTTCCGATTCAAGTTTAACTCACCCAAAACCATTTTAAAGATAAACTCCTATTTTACACGCTTTGATAAGATTATGTTTAGAGGAGGTGATCAGAGTCTGTTTATTACTCGCAAACTACATCATCAGCTTGGAGGTTTCTGCGAACGCCATGTCGTGATGGAGGATTATGATATTATCACACGTGCCCGTAAAACCAAACCCTTTAAGATTATCCCCAAAGATGTGCTAGTATCAGCCCGTAAATATGACGAGAATAGCTGGCTTAGAGTAAATGTATCTAACCTTATCATATTTAAGATGTATGAGTGGGGTCATCCGACCCAAAAACTATGGAAAACCTATAAAAAGCTTCTCAAGCACCCCAAAAGTGAAGCATAGAGAAAGTTAGTAAGAGAGTATTTATTGGTTATTAAGTTATAAGAATTTGATAGTGAGAATTTTAATCAAACTAAATGAATACTTTATTTTAACTTTTTACTTATTTAGATAAAATACGAGACTCTGAAAAAATACTTTTTATAATCTCTTTTCTCTCCATTTTAAGCTGATTGATAAGAGGGGTATTTTTCTTAAAAAGCCGTAGATAGTGCCTTTTTATAATGATGTCTTGCTTCCACTCATAGAAGTTCAATGTAAAGTAGCCTAAGAAAAGTGATGCGAATAAGCCTAATAAAGCATATATAAAATGAAAGATAAAGGTCAAAAAGACAAATAAAAATAAATTAAATAAAAGCACCATCCCAAAATGCAAGGCAAAATGAACAGAAGTATAAAACTGCGTGTTTTTTACTTTTTTTTCTGCGGTTTGGTGTGCAAAATTGGCTAATGGATAATAAAATAACAAACCCAAATAATACAGAGGCAGTGTCAGATAACTTGATAGATAGAATACATTATTTTTGAAGGTATTGCCAGCAATAAAAACATCATGCAAATGATACGTCTGTAATTCTTGAAAATAATCTTCTACCTTCTGAATCTCTTTGGGAGGGATATTTGGTAATAAGGTAGTTATTCTTTGCTCTATTCTGAGGTCATTTAGATTTTTTAAAAAACTATTCTCGGGATTCTTTTTGGATTCATTTCTTCCTAAAATAAATAACTGCTCTGCAAAATGCTCACGATTTCTTGGCTCAATAATGACTATTTTATCACTGATTCTTTTTTCAATTTCTTCATTTAATGAATGAATGGCTTGTGCAGGATGAGCTTGATACTCTTCTTTGAAGTCTTTCATCGGGAAAGGTTTAGCAAAATCAATCATCAGTGCCTGGCGTGCCTGAGTAGGGTGAGAATAATTAATCCCTACACAGACTACCTCTATATCTAAGCCAAAATCGTGGGCAGCTTCACTTTGAAAAGCGACCTTAGCAGCTCCTTTTTTTAATTTTCTTAATCTCTTTTCAGCGATAGAAAGCCCTTCAGGGAAGATTAATACAATTTGTCCAGCTTCAAATAATTTTTGACAGCGTTCAAAAGTAATCTCATTTTTACCCAAATTTTCCTTGCCTTCTTGTAGGCGATAAATCGGAATCATGTGAAGTTTACTCAGAATCCACTGTTTCCAAGGCTTATCAAAAACATCAGAACGAGCCAAAAAATGCAAAGGACGCTTCATCAAAACAGCAAGCACTACTGCATCCAAAAAAGAATTGGGATGATTGCCTACTAGCAAGACTGCTCCCTTTTTAGGAATATTGACTTCATTCTCACATGATATCTTACGAAAATAAATCTTTACAGCAATCCATGCCAGTACTTTAAGAATTTTATAAATCATATAGTTAATCCAGAAAAAGTTGTTTGTTTTAAACCTTTACAAATCTGCTTCTTACAGTAATAAACTTGCCAAGCTTAAATCTTCATAAGTAACTTGAAGATTTTATTTCAATAAAGTCAAAATTATATAATTAATTGAGTTAATTTGAACATACTACCGAAAATTGTGTTAATGTTTATACAATCATTGTATAAACATATATTATCATCAAAATCTCTCAATATGGATACTACCCAACTTTTAGAAGGTTTACATCATGTAACGGCTACGGTTAATGAAGCTCAAGAAGACTATGATTTTTACACGAAGTTTTTAGGATTACGCTTAGTCAAAAAGACCGTTAATTTTGATAATAACCAAGTATATCATTTTTATTATGGTAATAAACAAGGCGAACCTGGCAGCATTATGACTACTTTTCCTTATAAAGGGCAAGGAGTACGCACAGGTACGCATGGTACGGGTCAGGTCAAGGTTACAGGTTTTTCTGTGCCAAGTCAGTCTTTTGATTTCTGGAAAAACCGTTTTGAGCAAGCAAATATTTCTTGGAAAGAGCTTACGAAATTTGGCAAAACAGTTCTTGAATTTAAAGATCCAGCTGGTTTGAATCTAGAACTTACAGGGGATGATACTGATGCTCGTGAGCCTTGGACTACGGATGAAATCGGCGAAGTAGTGGCTATTCGTGGTTTTCATTCGGTAGCTCTTTCTATAGAGCAAGTAGCATCTACTTTTGATTTTCTTGTGGATGTATTAGGAGCTAAAAAAATAGCTGAAGAAGGCAGAATCACTCGTTTTACGATAGGAGAGAAGGGGGAAGCACATTATCTAGATATCTCCAATGACTATGATGCACCGATTGGAAAGAACGGAATAGGAACAGTGCATCACGTAGCTTGGCGAATAGCAGATGAAGATAAATTAAAGGCTTTGCGTCATCACTTGGTAGAAGAACTCAATGTGAAAGTTACGGAAGTAAAAGATAGAAATTATTTTAGGTCTATTTATTTTCGTATTCCAGGCAATGTGCTTTTTGAAGTAGCTACGATTCCTCCTGGCTTTGCAATA
>JBBRUH010000383.1:0-5599 GCA_038248005.1 Cytophagales bacterium
AAAAGAGGCTTATTCAAAACTTCCAAAGGCTTTCTAATCAATGCAGATGTAAATGCTAGTTACAACATTATTAAAAAAGTAGCTCCAAAGATTTTCAATGGAGTAGAGGCTGTCGTAGTCCAGCCATATAGATATTTTTCTATAAAATAAATGACTATTCATTCATGTACACTTATTTTTTGCTAAATTATCTTTAACTTCGCTTAGAATTTTGTAATATAAAGCATGCTGAAAGAGTTTAAAAAGATATATTTTATAGGTATTGGGGGCATCGGGATGAGTGCTTTAGCTCGCTGGTTTCAGACCAATGAGTATGAAGTAGCAGGTTATGACCGTACCCCTAGCCCACTCACTGAGCAACTAGAATCAGAAGGGATGCAGATTCACTTTGAGGACTCAATCAGTAAAATACCTTCGGTCTTTTTAGATAAACATAAGCAAGAAGTATTGGTGGTCTATACACCTGCAGTACCAGCCAATCATCAAGAATTAAATTTCTTTAAAGAACAAGGTTATCTTATAAAAAAGAGAGCTGAAGTCCTCGGGATGCTTACCAAAGATTATTTTACGATTGCAGTAGCAGGTACCCATGGAAAGACTACTACGAGTGCATTAATTGCTCATATATTGTATAATTCTAATATTCCCTTTACTGCTTTTTTGGGGGGAATCATGCAAGGATACGAACAAAATCTCCTCAGCCGTCAATCGCCTGATAGAGAAATCATTATGCTTGCAGAGGCAGATGAATACGATAAATCGTTTTTGCACTTACACCCTGACATTGCGGTGGTTACGTCTATAGATGCAGATCATCTAGAAATTTATGGAGATAAAAAACACCTAGAAGCCACTTTTATAGAATTCGCAAAAAAAATTAAACCAAAAGGTAGGCTTTTTGCCAAAAAAGGTTTAGCTTTAGAGAAAAATACACTGGAATCAGATATTTATTTTGCTGATTATGAAATAGATACGATTTCTGACTGTTATTCAGATAATATCCTTCTTGAAGAGGGCATCTTTATCTTTGATTGGCACGGACTGGGTGAAAATATAACTAATCTAAGTTTGGGAATCCCTGGCTATCATAATGTGGAAAATGCCACAGTAGCCATTGCAGTAGCTCGAAGTTTAGATATTTCAGAAGAAAATATTCGCCAAGCCTTGTCAAGTTTTAAAGGAGTAAAGCGACGATTTGAATATGTATTAAAGACACCGAAAGTAACTTATATTGATGATTATGCACATCATCCCAAAGAGGTAGAAGCATTTCTTCACTCTATCAAGGCGATGTATCCTCATCAAAAAGTTACAGCCATTTTTCAGCCTCATTTGTATAGTCGTACACAAGATTTTGCTACCGAATTTGCAAAAAGCTTGGATTTAGCAGATGATGTAATTTTACTAGAAATCTACCCAGCACGTGAGCTACCAATTAAAGGAGTAAGCTCAGCTTTGATTTCTGACAAAATGGAGATAAAGCATAAGATAATCTGCCAAAAAAGTCATCTATTAGATGAATTAGAAAGCAGAAAAGAAAGTTTAGAAGTATTGGTAACTATAGGAGCAGGAGACATAGGTCAGATGACTCACTCAATTGCCGAATTAATTAAGAAATAAAACAGAATTTTTAATCGAAGATGCGATTTAAAAACAGTGTAAAGATAGCATTTGGGCTTGTATTACTTTTTTTGATGATTGTTTTTATAGAATCAAGTTATCGTAATCAAGTGGTTGGAAATTTGCATATAAAGATAGCAAATCAAGCTGATAATTATTTTTTGGATAGCACAGGAGTAAAAATGTTACTCATTAATGGAAAAGAAGAAGGATTTGAAAAAACTACCTATCGTAAATTATCCATTAAAGCTATTGAAACTAGAATTAAGGCTAATTTGTTTGTGCAAAGTTGTGAAATTGCTCGTAATCTAAGAGGAGACTTATTTATAGATGTGCAACTTTCACGCCCTATAGCAAGGTTTATTCGTGTGGGTAAGCCAGATTTTTATGTAGATAGCTTAGGCAAAATAATGCCCATATCTGATAAATTTACGGCAAGAACCTTACTTGTAACCCGAGAAAAAAATCAAAGTTTACCTGATTTCAGAGTTAGAGACGCAGGTTTGATAGTACTTATTAAAGAAATTTATAAAGATAAATTTCTAAGTGCACAAGTTACACACTTGCACCTCAACCCTAAGGGAGAGGTAACGATGTATCTCCAAATAGGTGACCAAAAAATTGAGTTTGGTAAATGTAGGGATATAGAAGAAAAGTTAAAGAAAATTAAGATATTTTATCATGAAATTCTGCCTCTTAAAGGCTGGCAGGCTTACAGTAAAGTTAGCGTAAAATATAATAATCAAATTATTTGTGAATAAGAATCTATGCAACGGGAAAAAATAGTAGTAGGTCTAGACATCGGAAGCACTAAAATATGTGCTCTCGTAGGGCGAAAAGATAAATATGGAAAAGTAGAGATACTGGGTATGGGTAAAGCCGAATCTCACGGAGTAATTCGTGGGGTGGTAACCAATATTGACAAAACCGTAACAGCCATTGCTTCTGCCATTGAAGAAGCAGAAAAAACTTCGGGAATCGACATTCGTGTTGTGAATGTAGGGATTGCTGGGCAACATATTAAGAGCATCACTCAAAGAGGAAGCATTCACCGCAATACAGACAATGAAATCACGGTGGACGATGTCAATAGACTAACCAATGAGATGTATCGGACAGTAACTCCGCCTGGCAATGAAATTATACACGTAATGCCACAGGATTATACTGTAGATTTTGAAACAGGTATCAAAGAACCTGTTGGGATGTCTGGTGTACGCTTAGAAGCTGATTTTAATATTATCACGGCACAAACCAGTGCTATCAAAAATATAGAACGCTGTGTAAAACGTACTGGATTAGAGATTGAAAATCTAATCTTAGAGCCTATTGCTTCTAGCATGGCGGTGCTTACAGAAGAAGAAAGACAAGCAGGAGTCGCACTGATAGACATCGGTGGAGGGACTACGGACGTAGCAGTATTTTATGAAAATATCATTCGTCATACGGCTGTGATTCCTTTTGGAGGACATATCATCACTTCTGATATCAAAGAAGGATGCCGCATTATGGTAGACCAGGCAGAAAGACTAAAAGTAAAATTTGGCAGAGCCATTGCAGAAGAGGCAAGCGAAAATGAGTTTGTTTCTATTCCAGGGCTACGTGATAGGCCGCATCGTGAGATTTCACTGCGTAACCTAGCTCATATCATAGAGGCAAGAATGCAAGAGATTATAGAGTTAGTGCATAATGAACTTATCAAGTCTGGTTACGTCAATAAATTAGTAGGTGGAATCGTAATCACTGGGGGCGGTTCACAACTCAAATACTGTCAAAAATTATTTCAATATATGACTCAAATGGATACCCGCATAGGACATCCTAATGAGTACTTAGGAAAAACTAAAGTAGAAGTGGCTAAAAATCCAATGTATGCAACCACAGTAGGGCTTGTATTGGCAGGATTTAGAGCCTTAGATGATCGTCATGATCGCTATTTACAATCACAAACACAGGTAAAATCTCATAAAAATGATAAGCCTTCGGGTGGAACAGATTTTTTCCGTAAAATTATAGAACGTACCAAGGGATTATTGATAGATGACCTTGATAACAAAAACAATTATTAACTAAATTGTATCATTAACATAAACCGACCTTATAAGGTAAGGCAATATGGAAGATAAAAAATACGAATTCAATGTACTCAGTAACTCCAAATCCATCATCAAAGTGATAGGTGTAGGTGGAGGCGGAAGCAATGCTGTAAACTATATGTACAATAAAGGCATCAAGGATGTGGAATTTATTGTCTGCAACACTGATGTCCAAGCACTTGACCTAAGTGCAGTGCCCGCAAAGCTACAAATTGGCTCGGCACTCACAGAAGGACTAGGTGCAGGTGCAAACCCCGAAATCGGGCGTGAAGCTGCACTAGAAAGCAAGGAAGAAATCCGTGAGTTGCTTAGTCATCATACCAAAATGCTCTTTATCACTGCTGGAATGGGTGGTGGTTCTGGTACAGGTGGCGCCCCTGTCATCGCTGAGATAGCTAGAGAACTGGGTATCTTGACAGTGGCAATCGTTACTGCTCCTTTTACCTTTGAAGGAAAACGCAAGCGTAAATATGCAGAGAAAGGCATTCAAGAATTGAAAGACATCTGTGATACTTTACTCGTCATCTCCAATGATAAATTGCTAGAAATATATGGCAATCTCAAAATGAGTGAAGCTTTTGCGCAAGCAGACAATATCTTAACTACTGCTGCAAAGGGAATTGCTGAATTGATTACCGTACCTCTTTATGTAAACGTGGATTTTGAAGATGTCAAAACTGTTATGCGTAACTCTGGTGCTGCTGTAATGGGTTCTGCCCGTGCAGATGGAGAAAACAGGGCTATTCGTGCGGCACAAGAAGCACTTGCCTCTCCTCTACTCAATAGCAAATCTATTCATGGAGCAAAGAAAATATTACTTTCTATTATGTCAGGCGAAAAATCTGAACTTCAGATGGAAGAGTTTACCTCTATCACCGAATATATAGAGGAAAAAGTAGGCGAGGATGCAGATATGATTTTTGGTGCAGGTATTGATCCTTCTTTGGGTGATAGTGTGCAAGTAACTATCATCGCTACAGGTTTTGAAGACGAAAGCGGACTATTAATGAGTGCTGCTACCGAAAAAAAGCGAAATAAACCGGTTTTAGAGGACAAAAAGCCGGAACAAGAACCAAGTCCTAGTTTTGTGTTTAATGTAAACTCAAAACCTCTTCCTAGAGAAGAGCCTATCAAAACAGAAAGTAAGGTAGTCTTTAATCTAGACGATGAAGTAGAAGATGGAAATAGTTTTCAAACAACTCAAAATAGTTATTTGACTCCACAAAAATCAGAAATAGACCTTAAAAAAGAACGTCTTTCACAACAAGCTGACGAGCGAATCAGCAAACTCCGTCATCTTAGCAAAGAAAATGTAGAGGGAGAAGGTCTTAAAGAAAAAATAGAAGTGCCTGCTTATTTACGTCGAAATGTAAAGCTGATTGATCCTCCACATTCTTCGGAGAACAATATCTCTCGCTTTAACCTCAATGACGATAACCATATCTTAGGCAATAATAAGTTTTTTACAGACCAACCTGATTGAATCTGTTAGAAATACTGTTAATGATACAAAGCAAAAAACCAATGTCAATTATCTGACATTGGTTTTTTTGGTCAAAACCAAAAGTTATTATTAATCACCTATCTTTCAGTAATCATAATTTAACTAATACTACAATCTAGCTAAGCCCAACCATAAACCCAAAACCTTCAGAATCTCTCTTGCTTTCCTGCCCATAATTTCGTAAAATTGTTCTTTGAATAGTTAAGATAAAAGCGTGCAAAAATATCCTTTTCGTTGGGTGATTGTGTTTACAGTTTTGGGGCTGCTGGGCTTGGCTTTGATGGCTAAAACGAAGAAAACTATATAATCAGAATAATATTTGTAAAATTGTTGAATTGTTGAATTGTTGAATTGTTGAATTGTTGAATTGTTGAATTGT
>JBBRUH010000384.1:0-5530 GCA_038248005.1 Cytophagales bacterium
ATTATCAGTGCTACTTTTGGGATTTTATTTTGGCAAATGAATCAAGTTAATTTAGCTATATTTGCTTTTGCGATGGGTGGTGCAGTAGGAGGCTTTTTGGTTTTTAACTTTCAGAATAAGATTTTTATGGGAGATACTGGTTCGCTCACTATTGGCTTGATTTCGGGGATTTTTTCTATGAAGTTTATCGAATTAAGCCACGAAACTAATTTTCTTTTCAAACCAACTTTTGCCCCTGTATTTGCCTTTGCTATTTTGATTATTCCTCTTTTTGATACTTTAAGAGTGATTTCTATTCGTTTATTCAATCGTAAATCTCCTTTTCATGGTGATAGAAATCACGTACATCATTTTTTGATAGATATAGGCTTTAGTCATTTACAAGCTTCTGTGATTTTATACGTAGTTAATTTATTTTTTATAGGGATGGCATGGTCTCTTCAGATGTTACCACAACTGATTCTATTGGTAAGTTTACTTTCTATGGCTACTGCTTTTAGTTTGATTTTATATTATTTTAAAATCAAAAAAGGATTAGAAGTAAAATCTTTACAATCTTCTTCACGGATACGCGTCTCAAGGATGAAAAGCTATTTAGAACGTTAGTTAAGTTATGAATGATGGGTTTGTAATATTCTGACAATGAGCGTTTTATTCAATCTAAATAAGTACTTTATTTCGAGTGAGATTAGTTGCACAATCTAAAATATTTAGACTTTCAAATAAAAAGAGAGCCTTTTCAGTAAAAGGCTCTCTTTTTTATGATTCATACTATCTTTAATCTAGTCAGTTAAAGTTTAATAAGTAGATATTCAAAAGTAGTTTGTATTTTGATATTACTATAAAAATCTGATTATCAGCATTTTAATAGAATGACTCATCACTCATCACTCATTTGTAATAGTTCCTAAAATCTATTCTAAATAGCCTGAAAGGCTTGAAGCAAAACTTGGGGCATCGCATCAAGCTACACACATACTTGAAAGTGTAACTACTCTACTTAAAGCAATTTTCTAATAATATCTTCTAGGCTTACTCTTTCAGCTTCTGCTTTAAAGTTACGCACGATCCTGTGACGCATAATAGGCAAGACTACGGCTTTAATATCCTCTATATCAGGAGAGTATTTTCCACTAAGCAAAGCATTACATTTTGCTCCTAAGATGAGATTCTGGGATGCACGAGGACCAGCCCCCCACTCTAAATATTCATTGGCTTCTGGAGCAGCATACTGTGTAAGCGGACGGCTTTTGTGTACGACTTTTACTGCATATTCTATAACATTATCAGGCACAGGCACACGACGAACCAAATGCTGAAAATAAAGAATTTCTTCGGCAGAGATTACTTTATTGACCACAGGTTTGATGTCAGAAGTGGTTCTTTTTACGATTTCTGTCTCAGCTTCGTAGCTAGGGTAATCTAAGATTACGTTATACATAAATCTATCAAGCTGGGCTTCTGGAAGGGGATAAGTACCCTCTTGTTCTATGGGGTTTTGGGTAGCTAAAACGAAGAAAGGGCGTGAGAGTTCGTATTTTTTTCCTGCAATTGTAACAGCAAATTCTTGCATAGACTCTAGCAAAGCTGCTTGAGTTTTAGGAGGAGTACGATTAATCTCATCAGCAAGGATAATATTGGCAAAGATAGGCCCTTGTATAAATTTAAAATTTCTTTCTTTATCAAGTGTTTCCGAACCTAAGATGTCTGAGGGCATCAAATCGGGTGTAAACTGTATCCGATTAAAATCTAACTCAAGTGCATTGGCGATGGTCTGTATCAAGAGTGTTTTGGCTAGCCCTGGCACACCTACTAAAAGACAGTGTCCTTGGCAGAAAATAGCATTCAGAAGTAAATGAACTACTTCATCTTGACCAATGATTACTTTTGAAATTTCAGTACGGATTTTTTGATAGACATCTTTGAGTGCATCTGCTGCTTCTACATCGGAATTAAATTTTTCCATATTAAAAGGTTTTATGGGGATAATGGTTTATAAGTAAATTAATAAAATAAATAAAGAGTAAAAGGACACTGCATAAGTGCAATGTCCAATAGATTTTTTTGAGAATATTAGGGAACTACAAAAGGTATTAAGGGACTTTGTTACTTAATATATCACATTCATTGTATTCTTCATCGATACTAATATAAAGTTCTTCTTTTGTTTTGACAAACCAATCATTGACGGCTTCATTTTTCTTCATATTAAAGGCATAACTGGCCATTTTGTCGTAATCTTGTTCTAAGCTTGCTTGGTGAGGATCTGTTTTTTCTTTATAATAAATAATCCTAACAGCACTTTTGCCATCATCGGTACGGTATGTAACTGGATGTGAAACCTGTCCTACTTTCATTGTATCTATGATAAAAAACAGATAAGAGTCTAAATCCTCTAAGAATATACGGCTACTGCCTTCTTGACCCACGATGATACCTCCACCAGAAGCACTGTTTTTATCATCTGAAAACTCTTTGGCAGCTTTCTCAAAAGAAATACTATCTCTCATAATATCATTTCTGAGGCTATCCAAAAAATTAATAGAATATTCTGAGTTTACCTCATCATAGTTGGGGCGAAGGAGGATGTGCGAAGCATTGTATTCATTTCCTCGTTTGTCATTAAGCTTAATCAAGTGAAAACCATATTCTGACTCCACGATTTTGGATAGCTCACCTGGTTTCATTCTAAAAACAGCTGCCTCAAACTCAGGTACAGAAGTGCCACGAGAAAGCCAATCTAACTCACCATTTTGCTTTGCAGAGCCATAATCTTCAGAGTAGGTCTTAGCAAGTTCTCCAAAATCTTCTCCTGCCAATACTCTCTGTTTGAGCTCCTCGAGGCGAGTTTTAATTTTTTGTTTTTGTTCTTTATTGACTCCAGGTATTTTGACAATATGACCTACCTCTACCTCTGTCCCAAAGAAAGGAATACTATCCTTAGGAAAGCCATTAAAAAACTTACGAACCTCCTTAGGCGTAGGGCGGCTTACTTTGGAAGTAATTTCCCCTTGCATCTCCTTGACTACGAGTTGGCTATGAATATCACCTCTGAGCTCATCTTTGAGGTCATCTACAGTTTTGCCATAGATTTCTTCTAGTTTCTTTTCATCTCCACCAAATTGTTGGAGTATATAAGCCATACGACCATTGAGCTGATTCTCTACTTGTTTGCTTTCTACTACTATAGAGTCTATGTCAGCTTTAGCAAGCATCATTTTTTCTACGATGATTTGCTCTAAGATTTTACATTTTGCAGTTTTTTCATCCATCCCCTCTAGTTGGTCTTGATAAAGGAGGTTGAAATAAAACTTATCTACATCAGAGCGTAAGACGATGTAGTTATCCACTTTGGCTACTATTTTGTCTATTACAGTTTTTTGCTCTTGTGCTTGTAGATAAAGTGAAGAAGAGCATATCAAGAGGATAATCCAAATCCACTGATATGTTGTTGGGCGATATTTCGTGTTATTCATAAATTTTATACGTCTTTTGTTTTTGAGCTTTTTCAAATAATTCTTTTTCTAAATCTTGAAGAAGTTTAACTTTATTTCTATTCATGATTTGTGTCTTGATGCGTGCTTTGACAGCTTCAAGAGGAGCAGTAGAGCCTTCGGGCTTAAAATCACGAATGAGCAAGTAGGTAATATTTTCGCTACTACTCTGCTCAAATACGCCATTTTTGACTAAAAATTGCTCTTTATTTTGAGTTTCTCCAAATCCTTTTGATTGCAATACTTCTTCCAGATTGTACCAAAGACTGTCATTGATTTGATAGCTTTGGGCAAATTTAATACAATATTCTTTTAGTTTTTGAGAATCGTTAGGCTTATTACTGCTGAGGAGTAATTTTAATGTTTCTTTTTGGTCATTTTGGCTAGGCAGAGTTACCCAGTAAACTTTTACCAAAGGACTTTTTAAAACAAAATCTTCATTATTCTCCTCGTAAAAGGATTGAATATCAGCATCTTTTACTTTTTCACCAAGCTTTTCTTCTAAGTACTGCTCTTCAAAGGCATGCACCCAGAGGTCAGCTTTGTAGGCTTCTATTTTGCTTTCTATTTCACTTTTTGCATTAGATTTAAGGTTTTCTTGTGCTTCTTTTATCCAGAGCATTTCCCTTATCCATTTTTGGATGTAACTGTTGGTAATAGTTATACTGTCCTCAGAAGATACTCCCACTGAAATCATCCCTTCTAAATCACGCTCATAAAGTTGATGTTCTGAGACTGAGGCAAGTAATTTACCCTTTTTCTGGGCAGTGTTAGAGTCATTGCTACTCTGGCAACTTGATAAAAATAGGCTGACTCCTATAAGATGAATGATGAATTTTAGATACAAGATGATATATAAATTAGGTGTTTATTGAGTTATGAAATATTAATTATTTGATAATCAGTGTTTTAATAGATGATGGTGATTAGTTTATCTTTGGCATTTTACTTATTAGAATTGTTACTTTTTGATTTTCAATTATTTATGTCAATTTTTTATTTGAGAATCTTAGAATGATAAACTTTGCTGCCTAATACAGGAGTTTTTCGTAAGCAATTCCCTATGTTTTCTATGTATCTATGTGGTTATAAAAAAGTAAAGTATTGATAATCAGTATGTAACAGCTCTATTGAAATATTTATTTTTACTTTTAAATAAAATGACGAAGCATAAAGCTTTTTAAATGCTTCTCTAAAATAATTTCATTCTAAATGATATGTTTAGCATAGTTTTAAAAATAAAGTACTCTTTTAGTTAAAATACTTATTAGTAATTAGTTATGGGCTAAGTAGATGGTCAAAATTAGTTTGTACTTTAATCTTGTTATAAAGAACTGATTATTAGTATTTTAATAGAATAACTCATCACTCATTATTTATAACTCATTACTTAATAACCAGCAACTTATTATAGTCTTTTACTTAGTGAAGGCAAGATTAGAGTTTTTTTGCTAATTTTACAAAAATAAGGCTTATTCTTCAAGTTTAAACATATAAGTAAGATATGAAATACAACTTGTTAGTCATTAGGTTTTAAAGTGTTCATTACGAGTTACTTACCTAAAAATTAATTACCTTATTGATTGACTCCCACTAGCCTTAGATAATCAGCCATAGAAACTCTAAAAGCTTCTCTTTCTTGTTTTTCTTTCAAAAAAGGATATTCTTTTCCCTCTTTTTCTACCCAAAATTTAGTTTCTGAGTTGATTTTTTGATAAATCTGATAAGCAAACCTAAGCAAAGTCTCTTTGTTTCCTTTTTGTAAGTTGATTGCTCCCTTTTGCTTGTTCTTATTATTTTTCCAAAGAATATTTATTTCACGAGGGTCTTCAAAAAAAGCATTAGGTTCAAGCAATAAATAAGCTTCATCAAATCGCCAATTATGTATTAATGTAAGATTAATAATAGGGCGGTCTTGAGTTTTTGTATTTTGGCGTTTTAGCTTATAAAGTTTCAGCTTGGTGTTGGGTTGGTTCTCAATATTATAGTAAATCTGACGTACATTTTTAAAGAATAATTCCGTATCATCATAGGTC
>JBBRUH010000385.1:0-5487 GCA_038248005.1 Cytophagales bacterium
CAACTAAAAACATGTATTTCGAGGAGATGCAAGAATTTTGTAGATAAAGTAATCAATAATTACAATTTGTAACACTAAAAAAAAGTTTAAATAACATAAAATTAGGCGTACCTAATCGGGATTAAGTGTTTGAATAAATTAATTTGATGTTTGCTTGTGTTACTTTTTTCATTTTAATAGTATAGACTTTAGATTTTGAACCCACTTAATTCTGGATACAATATGCGTTATTATTACTGTAATTACAACCTTACTTCCCAAAAAAAAATATTCTTCTTTATTGGAGTTTTCTTTTTGCTATTAGTAGGTGATTTTAAACTCACAGCTCAACATATATCTCCCATCTTCACAGATAATCTAGTCCCAGGAGTAAGTTCTAGCTTTCCACGTTACCTTACCAACATAAACGGAACCCTCATATTAAGTGCAGGTACAAATGCTCAAGGTTTCGAGCCAAGAACTCACTTTCCATCTTTCCTTTCAAATTCAATCAGACTTATTTCAGACATATTTCCTTCGGTTACAGGTTCTGACCCACGCTCATTTACACAGCATAATGGCTTCGTCTATTATTTTGTAAATGATTTCTCAGGTTCAGCAAGAAGAGGTGTGCTTTATCGCACAAGTATCAATGGGCCTAACTTATATGATATTTGTGTCATCAAAAATGTTTTTTCTGGAGGAGATAGTGAGGGTGATAACTTAATCAGTGTAGGTGATAAACTTTATTTTTCTGCTAATGGAGGTGTGAGTGGAGTAGAGTTATGGAGTAGTGATGGAAAGACACTTGGCGAAGTTTCCCCAAGTAATATCCCATCTTGTGCCAGCGAAAGTGGAGTTACAGAAGGGCTCACCAATATCAATTCTACAGGAGGCTCTTTCCCAAAATCTCTCACTAAAATAAACATGGGAGGGCAATTAAAGGTGCTTTTTTCTGCTGATAATGGTGCAGGGGCTACTAACTCAGTCAATATTAACCGTGAACTATGGGTTTGGGATCATAGTACTTCTAGTATCACATCTTTTGAAATTAATGGTAACCCAGTGGGTTCTTCTACTCCTATAAATTTTATTGAATTCAATGGCAATGCTTACTTTTTTGCACAAACAAGCACCCCAGGTCCCTATCAATTGTTTCGCTATAACGGAACTACAGTCGTTAATTTAAGCCAAAATGTGCCTAACCTAGTACCCGCTACTATCAATAGTAGTGTACGTATGGCAGTTTCTAATGGTGTACTTTATTTTGTAGCCTCAGTAGCAGGTGAAGGCAATGAGCTTTGGTCATTTGATGGAAGTGTAGCAGTACGAGTAAGAGATATTAATCCAGGCAGCACAGGGTCAAGCCCTACTGAGTTGACAGATGTCAATGGTACTTTGTTTTTTGCAGCCACCAATGCGACCAATGGTAGAGAGCTATGGCGTAGTGATGGCACTTCTATAGGAACTGTACTTGCCAAAGATATTATTCCATTTGCAAGTTCATCTAACCCAGTATTACTTACAAAGGTGCAGGATTATTTATACTTTTTTGCCAATAATCAGTTTTTCCCTTCTCGCAAAGATTTATGGGTAGCAGACCCACGTATCCTTACCAATGTATCTGACAATAACGAGCAAATAAGAGCGTTTTATCGTTTTAATAATAATGAAGGGGCTACTCTAGATGAGAGTGTACCTTCAGAGATGGTAGCAGTAGGAAATGATTTTTATTTCACGGCTACGAGTCTTCGTCCCTATAACCCTGGGCAGGGGCAAGGAGTAGGTCAAGAAACATGGTATGTTCGCTCTTGCCCAGAAATAGCATTTAATTATAACAGTGATCCAATTGCCAATAATACAATTTGTGGTGGACAAGGAGGTGCTTCACCCATCATTACTTTCTCACCTAACACTAGTAATCAAATCTGCCTAAGTGGCAACTGCTTTCGCAGTGATAATCCTAACCTAGTTATTAATGCCAATACAGGAGTTATTGACCTTGTAGCTACACCCCCTAATACTACAGCTAAAGTTACTTATATCTATAAAGAAGGAGAATGCAGAGTAGTCAAAACAGTAAATGTTACTGTCCAACAACAAACTCAAGTAACCACTAATGTCGGTACTTTAGCAGGTAGTACAGCAGGTTTTACAAATGGCATAAGCACAGCAGCTCGTTTTAACTTTGGTACATTGTCTAACCCTGTAGGGATTCTTGATACAGATGCTAATATAAGTCTAGCTTTTTCTGCTAATGGAAATTTTATCTATGTTGCAGATGAGGTCAATCACTGTATCCGTAGGGTTAATGTAACTACACAAGAAGTAACAACGCTCTCAGGCGTACCAGGTGCTTTTGGCGGACCAGGAGAAGGAAGATTTAACCGTCCTACTGGAGTAGATGTAGATGCTTTTGGAAATATATATGTAGCAGATAAAAGTAATCACCTGATTCGGAGGATTGATCCTAACACTGGTATTTCATCAGTGATAGCTGGAGACCCTACTATTCCTGCCCCGGGAGGTGCAGATGTAGATAGTGAAAATCCATTCCAAGCTTTGTTCAGTTCTCCTTCTGATATCGCAGTTGCTGCTGACGGCACTATCTATGTAGCAGATAAAAATAATCATAAAATAAGAAAAATAGCCCCCAATGGTGTGGTGAGTACCTTAGCAGGTGCATCCTCTACGGCTTCTCCTAAATTTGGGTATGTAGACGGGACAGGTACTGCTGCAAGATTTTACTTTCCAAGTGGGATTGATTTAGACAGTCAAGGCAATATCATCGTAGCAGATATGTTTAATCACCGCATTCGCAGAATCACACCTGCGGGTGTGGTTACTACTATTGCAGGTGGTGGCCCTTCTGATACTACTCCGAGAGATGCTCTAGGTGCTGCATTGACGGCTAGGTTTTATTTTCCAGTAGATGTAACGGTGAGTCCCACTAGTGATATCTTTATTGCTGACCGTAGTAATCATAAAATTAAGCGTCTTTCAGCTGGACAAGTTACACTATATGCTGGCACAGTAGCAGGAAGTGCAAATGGTGCTGCCACTACAGTCGCAGAGTTCCGTTATCCATCAGGCATTACACTGAATGGTGCTTCACTCCCTTATGTAGTTGATAGAAATAACCATAGAGTAAGAGACATCAAAGTAGTAAATCCAACTGGTGATTTAGTAGCTCCCAACTCGATTTGTGGTGCAGGAAGTGCTACTTCACTTACCATTACATTGGTTAATTATCCAGATGCTCCCAACCCATCAAGAATAGTACGGTGGGAGTCTTCTACAGATGGAGGTGTTACTTGGATTAATATAGGAAACCCAGGAAGTGCTACCTATAGTCCTAGCACTGATTTGACACAGAATACTCTCTTTAGAGCTATTGTGAGAGAGGCCGTTTGTGGAGAACTTCCTTCTGGCACTGCCTTTATCCAAGTCAGTGTGCCTACTCCACCTATAGTAACAGGAGACACAAAATGTGCTGACCCAATGAATAACCCTATCACATTTACCTTAGTAGCAAGTGGTGGAGCATCTGATAGCGAATACATTTGGTATAATGCCAGTATGAATAATCTCAATAATGCCAATGATACGCTCATTGTGAATGTAAATACTACTACACAATATTTTGTAGCCATTCGCAAAGGTGGGAATTGTGAATCTCCACCAATCTCAATAACAGCTACCATAGATCCACTACCTACACCTGCTATCATAGCAAGCGGTGGAGCTTGTGCTCAAAATACACAGACCTATCAGACATCCATTACTTCTGGCAATACATATACTTGGACGGTTACAAACGGGGTAATTCTTCCTGAAAACTCTAATACAGTCACGGCTCTAAACAGAAATCAAATACAAGTAGCTTGGAATAGCAATGCTTCTGGAAATATAGTGTTGAGAGAAGAAAATTCAATAGGCTGTTTTAGGAATGTGAATCTAAATGTGGTGATTAATCCTTTGCCTACGCCAGTAATAACCTCAGTTAATCCTAATACAACTGTCTGTGTGGATGAACAACGAGTCTATAATACGCCTAGTGTAGTAGGAAATTCATACATTTGGACGATTACACCAGCTGCTAGTGCGACTGTAGTAAGTGGACAAAACACCAATGAAATCACCTTGATATGGTTAGCTAATGGTCAATTGACCGTAACAGAAACCATTAATATAACTACTTGTTTTACTACTTCTGCTCCTACTAATATCACCGTAAGCCCACGTCCTAGTCCTCTGATTACCTCAGTAAATCCTAATACCACTGTCTGTGTGGATGAGCAGCGAGTTTATAATACGCCTAGTGTGGCAGGAAACTCTTATGATTGGATGATTACACCAGCTGCCAGTGCGACTGTAGTAAGTGGACAAAATACCAATGAGATTACCTTGGTATGGTTAGCCAATGGTCAATTGACCGTAACAGAAACCGTCAATGCAACGGCTTGTTTCGCTACTTCTGCTCCTAGTAACATCACCGTAAGCCCTGTACCTACACCAGTAATTACCTCTGTCAATCCTAATACGACTGTCTGTACGAATGAACAGCGAATTTATAATACCCCTAGTGTTGTAGGTCATTCTTATGTTTGGACGATTACACCAGCTTCTAGTGCGACTATAGTAAGCGGACAAAATACCAATGAGATTACTTTAATATGGTTAGCCGATGGTCAATTGACCGTAACAGAAACCATCAATGCAACGACTTGTTTTGCTACTTCTGCTCCTTTTGATGCTACTGCAAGTCCACTTCCTGCTCCTGTAATAACCTCAGTTAATCCTAATGCAACTGTCTGTGTGAATGAACAGAGAGTCTATAATACGCCTAGTGTAGCAGGAAACTCTTACACTTGGACGATTACACCAGCTTCTAGTGCTACCGTAGTAAGTGGACAAAACACCAATGAGATTACCTTAATATGGTTAGCTGGTGGTCAATTGACCGTAACAGAAACCATCAATGCAACAGCTTGTTTTACAACTTCTGCTCCTACTAATATTATCGTAAGTCCTTTACCTACTCCTGTAATTACCTCAGTAAATCCTAATACGACTGTCTGTGTGAATGAACAAAGAGTTTATAATACACCTAACATAACAGGACATTCTTACACTTGGACCATTATCCCAGCTGCCAATGCGACCGTAGTAAGTGGACAAAATACCAATGAAATCACCTTGATATGGTTAGCTGGTGGTCAATTGACTATAACAGAAACCATCAATGCAACGGCTTGTTTTACAACTTCTGCTCCTACTAATATTACCGTAAGTCCTTTACCCACACCTGTAATTACTTCTGTGAATCCTAACACAACTGTCTGTGTAGATGAACAGCGAGTTTATAATACGCCTAGTGTGGTAGGAAACTCTTATGTTTGGACGATTACTCCAGCTGCTAGTGCGACTGTAGTAAGTGGACAAAACGCCAATGAGATTACCTTGATATGGTTAGCTAATGGTCAATTGACTGTAACAGAAACCATC
>JBBRUH010000386.1:0-5459 GCA_038248005.1 Cytophagales bacterium
ATACTTGTCCAATAAATAGGAGGACTTACTAACGTAGCAGATGAATTTAAAGTATCAAACTTTTGTAATTTCATCTCAAACCCTGCTTCTTGTAAGTTTTGGACAAAAGTTTTCGCTGTATTGCTGATAAGTGTATCAGGTAAAGTTGCCTCTATGATGAGAGTTTCTCCTAGCTGTATAGCAGGGCTGGTATTATTGATAGTGGCTTTGAGCTTGACTATCTCAGTATTGTATATCTCCAAATCAGCCCTGTCAGGGTCGCAAAGTCCCAAGCCTAAAAGCATTAAACTTAAAATATATTTTGTCATAATTGAAGCATTTAAGAAGTGAAAATACTAATTTAGAGTAAGCAGTTGTTATTGGTAGTAATATCATTCTCTTGGAATATTCTATCTACTTGTACTCGATTGAGGAAAGGGTATAGCTGAAATAACCTAAATCTATAAAGACACATACTCGTAACACTAGGGTTATGGACTTCATATAATTGCCTGATGGTCATTCCACCTACAAAGTCCCAAGCATTCTCAGGATTAAAAGTATTATTCACATCCATTAAATCGTGAAAAACTCCTGTCCCTATCCAGTTATTGGCGAACCACCGCTCTTCTTCTAAAGCTCTATCATATCTTACAAACTGATTAAGAAAAAAAGTAGATACTTTTTGTCCATTAGGATGCCACCTGCGTGCATGGGCAGTACCTATAAACTCCGCCCAAGCCTCCCCCACTTGTGTACGCCCAAAAAATAATTCATTGCCACAGCCATATCCTCCACAAGGTGAGCCTACTGTAGCTAGTATATTGGTAATGTAAGGAATCCAATAAGTACTGCTTACCCTCCTAAATTGACTGGCATGCCCTAGCTCGTGAAAACAAGTGTGCATCAATCGTGTAGAATGTCTTATTCTTTCTACGTTACCTGATGATACTGTAACATCTGGCAAAAGCCCTGTCAGAAGGTTAAATAAGTTAGGGGCATTTAAGGTGACATTGGTATTGAAAATAGAACTAAGTACCCCACCAGCCAGATTAAGTGCAGAAACATGACCAAGCATAGGAGCAGAACCTGCACCATAGGCATCTGCCCAATGTGCGTAAATAGTTAATCTAAAAGGGGCACTACTGATATTATCTTGTCTGGAATAAGCATCGTGCAGAGCTACTGAGTGAAGTGTCTGAGCCCAGAATCTCCCTTGATTATGATTTCTAAATTCTATATTGACATCATCTCTCAATGCACAGCTTCCTCTCCAGCCAGCTATGTGTACAGAACCCACTATAAAATTAAGTGTAAGCTGAGGAATTACTCTGAGAAAACCACCCACAGTATTAAATGGCTTGATATTAACTCTGAAGTTTTGTGCTTTAGTGCCTATAATCGTCCCTACACTAAATTTATATGGAATGGTATAATAGCCATTGCTATTGGTGTAACTAGGTATCTTAATCCCGAATACCAATGCCCATACTTGTATATTTGGTACAGCTACCATGGCGTTGGTTTCTTGGTCAAGGTAACGCACAAAACCTTTAGGTTGTTTGAAAAGACATAAACCAAAAAGTTTTTGTTCAGGATATCCTCCTTCTTTTAAAGCTTGCTTTAGCAAGGTAGTATCTTCGTCAGAGGGTAAGTATAATTCATCCAAAACTACAGTTTTTAAGGCTGGATTAGCAAAGAATAGCTTTTCGGTAGGAGTATTCTTCTTGACGACTATGTAGAGATTGCCATCTGCGAGTTGCTTTGCTTTGGTTTCATCTAGGGCAAAAGCATCGGTATAGAGTTCTGCATTCGCAAATGGGAAATCCATAATCTGAATGGTAGAATCAGCGTCTAATTTTGAGACCATCTCACCCGTTACGGCATTAGGGTCAAAACGCATATAACTATACAGTCGACTTTCATCTATAGCTTTGTTGGCATAGCTAAGGTCTTTGCTGGCTAAGCTTGCTTTGGCTTTGAGGATGTTGGCATAAGACAAAGGATTGACCTTGAGGCTGCTTGCTGACTTTTCTGCACCCTCAAGCTGAGGAACTACAAACTGGTCTTCCTCTTTGCTTTCTTTACAGGAATTGAAGATAAGAACCGCTCCCATAACTATCAGTAAATAAGAGAACTTTTGCGACCAAAATTTAACATTAAATTTTGGAACTTTGGAACTTTGATTGACATAACAGTAAATTTTTATTTGTTGAAAATGATTAAAGTAGGGAGTGGAGATTTACTAAGTAGCTACTCTTCTAGCTTATTTTAGTTTATTTCCCATCTTTATGTAAAGTTAGCTAGGCAGATTTTTAGAAGCAAAAAAAATTAAAGAATATTTTATGTATTCTACAAAATAAGTTTTTTATTCTTTAAAAATAATTTTTAATAGTTAAATAGTTGGTTTTATTTTATAATTTTTAAAAAATACAATCATAAGCAAAATAAATTTGTATTTTTTTGTGATTTTATTTTTCAACCTCTGCTTGGTGCGAGGTCATATTCCAGTTTTGGATAGTCTGCCAGTAAGCGCTTAGACTTGCTTGCTGCTGAAAATCTTGCCAAAAGGCTGCCTTGCCTTCTAATGGTTCATACCAAGATTGGTCTAAAAAGGAGGCAGTCTCCTGACCATTTCCTGTATAATAGAGATGAAGCAGAGTAGCCCATAAATCTACAGGGATAAAACTCCATCGCTGATTTACTTCCCCAGCCAATACATTGACTTCATAAGGGTAAGTTGCCTTGCTTTTTTGATAAAATTGAGTGAGGGCTTGTTTGATTTTACCAGCTTTTTCTTCTAAGTCTTGGGGAAGTTCTTTTTTCATTAAATCTAAGGCAGGCTGATAGCTTCCAGAAATAAACCTCAAGGGCAATGTCTGATAAGGAGAATCTAAAAATGAGGCATTCCAATTGGCAAATGTATATTCTTTAATGATTATCTCAAAAGTACCATCTCCTTCATAATCTGCCAGCCAGGGTGTGCCATACATTGAATGAATTTCATCTATTTTTTTAAATTGATTAGCCTCTAAGGAGAGAATATACCAAGCGACTTCTTCCTTTTCATTGTCTAGGTATTTTTGCAAAACGAGGTTGGCGTGTCCATCTTGGTCTATATCATAAGTGGTGATGCCATTGATGCTTACATACTGAAGATGACCTGCTTTGGGAGCTTCTAATCCGAAAACTTTTGAACCTTCTTGATAGACTTCCATGTGCCATTTATCAGTATTTGAAGCAAATTTTTTAATGGTATATCTTTTATAAGTAAACTTCAAAGTATCCTCATTTGGCTTGATTTGGGCATTTATAGAGAAAAAAAGAGTGAAATAAACAAGTGTAAAGGTAAAAGTAATCCAGTATTTCATATTGATAGAGCTTTCCAAAGCGTTTTGTCTTAAATTTTATATACGTAATTTAGAAGTCCAAAAGACAATTTATGGTAATTTATTTTTATTTTTGAGAATAAGTAATTGTAATTGTACTTGTAATTACGATTTCATTACACAAAAAACAGCATTAGTTTAAAAATACGCCCATGAGAAAGAATTTTATCAAAATTTTATTTTACCTATTTATTCTAAATATACTTCCCCAACTTAGCAATGCACAATCACTCAGCACAGAAGGCAAAGACTTTTGGATGGGTTTTACGGAGAACATTGACACCCCACAAGGTCTTGATTTATTCATTACTTCTCGTAAAAATACCTCAGGAACGGTGAGCATCCCACTTGCTGGATTTTCTCGAAACTTTAATATAAATGCCAATGGGACGGTAAAAATAACTGTACCTAATAACCCTGCACACACTACAGGGATAGGGCTTAGTAATAATGCAGTCAGAATAGTTTCACAAGATACCATCTCTGTATTTGCCATTAATAACTTAACTAACTCTACGGATGCTACGGTAGTCTTGCCAAGAGCTACTCTAGATATCAAACCCACATACATTGTAAGTTCTTATTTAGCAGGTAGTTCGTCTTCTCAATATCTGATTGTAGGTATTGATGATGCAACTCCTATACAGATAACCAATCCCAATGGAACTATTCAAAATATCACCATCAATCAAGGGCAGACTTATCAAGGTAAACTCACGGGAGAAACATCGGATGTAAGTGGGACTATCATTACGACATCGGATAATTGCAAGACTTTTGCGGTGTTTTCAGGGGTAGGTTGTGCCAATATTCCATCACCAAGTTGTACTCGATGTGATCATATTTATACGCAACAGTATCCTACTTTTACTTGGGGAACAGAATATTTGGTTACTCCTTTTGGTTTTGGAAGGCGTAATGGACTTTCTTTAGAGCAAACAGGTGGGTATGTGATGCGAATTTTTAGGGAAGTGCTAACTACCACAGCTACCGTCAATGGTGCCTCTATTGCGTGGAATGGCCCAGGTGGACGCTATCATGAAATCAATGTGTCAGATTTTACGCCTCGCTGTGTCTCAGCTAGTGGAGCTATCTCAGTAACACAATACATGAAAGGGCAACAATGTAATGGACTTCCAGGAGAATTTTCAGACCCAAGTGGCTTACTCGCCAAAGGTGATCCCTCTATGCTAGTACTGAACCCTAGTAATCAGACGGTACGAAAGGCTATATTTAATACCGTAACTACTCCTAACCTTACTGATCACTTCGTGAATGTCATCGTGAAAACGGCTGATATTGGATGCTTGACATTAGACGGAACAGTAGTAAATACAAGCCGCTTTCAAACTTTTCCTGCTTGTGCTGAATATTCTTATGCCAGAATTGCTATTAGCAATGGTAGCCACATACTAGATTGCCCTGCTGGCTTCATAGCCTATTGCTATGGGGTAGGAGAGCGAGAAAGTTATGCCTATACTGCGGGTGCTGGTTTTGAAAATTTATTATTTAAAATAGACATACAAGACGCATTTAATGTCAGTACTACTACAGGCCCCGTAGAAACCTGTACCAATGTCCCGATTAATTTTACTGCCATAGGTGAAGATGCTTTAACCCTTACTTGGAATTTTGGGGATGGCTCACCTACTGTCATGGGTACAAGTGTCAGCCATGCCTATGCCAATACAGGAAATTATCAAGTAACCCTGACTGCTACTATCTTAGATGGCTGTGGCACTAGAGATATAGTAGTAACTCGTAGTGTAAACATATTGATTTTTCCTGATGTCGACTTTGGAGGGAATACTACTGCTACTTTTTGTACAGGGGGAAATGTAGAACTAGATGCAGGTGATTTTGGGGAGAATATGAGCTATAGTTGGTCAAATGGAGTGAATACTAGGCTGAATACAGTAACTACGCCTGGGACTTATACCGTTACTGCTACCAATGCCGTAGGCTGTAGCTCTACCAATTCTATTCAAGTAAATGAAATTGCACGACCTGTGATTAGTTTTACGGGTTTGGCTAATGCTTATTGTATAAATGCTGCAAGTGTTGACTTGTTTGCTGTGGTGAGTCCAAATA
>JBBRUH010000387.1:0-5457 GCA_038248005.1 Cytophagales bacterium
CAAACTCTCAAAAAGCATGACTTTAAGTATATGAAGGTGAAGCCAGAAGTCAATGAAGCTTATAATCAAGAGATGCAAGCTAGGCTTCAAGATTCGGTTTGGGATTTAATCTCGGATAGTTGGTATAAAGCAGATGGCAAAGTAACCAATAATTGGCCTGGACGCACAATGGAATACAGTCAAAGGACTCGCAAGGTGAACTATGCTGCTTTTCAGTTTATTCAGTAAGGCAGAGATTTGAGATGAATAAAGTACTGATTATCAAGTTTGCTTAAACTGATAATCAATTACTTATTTTTCACTTAGTAATGATTCAAAAATAATATGGACATTTATTTTAACCAAAACACTCATTATCAATAACTTAATAACTCAATAATTAATAACTTAGCAACTAATCTCTTACTTAGTGTATGGAGAAGGAGGAAATAAATTAATTTTTGTAGTGTTCTTCCATTTTTTTCATACTATCTTTTTTCAAGAATTGCATACTAATGAAAGTAGAGAGCAATCCCATACCTAAGCCTTCCATCAACACAGCAACCATAATCGTGAATGGATTGATATATCTTCCTAATCCTTCACTTTGTTTGATTGCTTCTAAAAAATTTGCATTGATAGAAGTATAGAAGCCCATAAAAAGAGCAAATGTGAATATTCCTATGGCAGTTACTTGTAAGCCTTCACCATAACCTCTGAAATAGTCAAATTTCTCTTTTTTACTAGATTGGTATAAATAGCCAAAAATGACTCCAAAAATAATGAATACATTAAAGAGTCTAAATACGGTTGTAGTGCCTAGCCCAAAGGTGTACATTAGTAAAAAATAAACACTTAGCAATAAACTTAGTCCTAGACTATATTTGAGTATGTTTTTCACGGATTAATTTTTTTTGTTTATTATTACAAGTAAAACCAAGTACAAATTGTTAGATTTTACTCAAAAAAGATAAACAGAGCTTCATAAAAAAAGCCATTGATAGGAATATCAATGGCTTAAATTAAGATTAAATAAATGCAATTTTACGAGTTGGTGATTGTTTCGGATAATTATCTTTTTTCACTTTTTTCTTTCCACTTAATAGAGCAGCCAATAGATTTAGTAGCCTCTACGGATACTCTTTCACCTTTTAAGAGTGCATTGATTGCATCAACAGCATAAGTTTCAGTAACAATACTTGCGTCTTTAACGCTATTGTCAATAGATCCTGTATATCTCACGATAAGTTTTTCTATTCCATTTACTTTTTCTTTGTTAAGAATAAATACATCAGGAGTCTTAGTAGCGCCATATCTTTTGGCAATGTCTTGTGTTTCATCCACCAAATAAGGGAATGTAAATCCTTTTTCTTTGGCACGTTCTTTCATTTTATCAAAAGAATCATCTGGATAAGCAGCAGGGTCATTAGAGTTAATGGCGATGACAGGATAACCCAATGCACTAAATTTTTTGTCTAAGGCTACCATGCGGTCTTCACTTGCAATCACAAAAGGACAGTGATTACAGCTAAAAATCACTACAAAACCCTTTGCGTCTTTGTAGTCAGCCATAGAAATCATGCGTCCGTCTATGTTTTTGAGTTTAAAATCAGTAGCAGTATCGCCTACTTTATAGCCATCAGTTTTGTAGCTATAGCTTACCAAAAAGATAAGACTTGCAAGAATTGCAGTAGAGAAAATGAGGTATTTTTTCATAGTTCTAAAAAGGTTTATTGTTGTTGATTTGTTTTATTTTTTACTATCAAGGGCATTTAAGTCTTCGCCGTTGTCTGTGTCCTCACAGACGACTCGAAGTTTCCTTAATCATCTCCAAAAGCTCTTCTTTGCTTAACTCACCTGAGTGAAAAAGTGTTTTTGAGAGGGAATTATTTTGAGTGCGAGTAACAGGGATTTCACCACCCCAGTCTTCTTCTATTTGAGAAATCCATTCATTGGCATATTTTTCATCCAATAACCAGACAGTAGCATTAATACCCTTGGCTAGGATTAGTTTTTTAACTTTGCCTTCAGAGTCTTCCACTGCTAGGAGGATGATTTTTGTTTTTTGATTGGCGTGTGTTTCTTGGTAAACCTCTTCAAAAAAAGGCAATTCATGCACACAAGGAGCACACCAAGTAGCCCAAAGATTTAAGACACGAGTAGTATCATCCTCTTTATTCATCTCTTCTAATACATCTTCTATCTTTACTAGACGCACTTCCTGAGCTGAAAGCCAAGAGATACCCAATGAACAGAATACGAATATAAACAGTGATTTTTTCATACATAAAAATTTACACTACTCAAAATTACTTTAAAAACTCAAATTTAATAGGAATGATTGCCACTTAACGCTTATTTAACAGACTAATTTTAATCAAAAAATGCTTCATCTCCCTTTCATATTAATTTTCTATTATCAATCTTTGCTTCATTAGTAGGTTTTGGATATTTTAGCTAGATTAGTAAATCAAAAACAGCACAGAGTAAATAAACAAGAGTATGCAAAAAAATGTAGGTTATTTTTTACTATTCATAATATTACTTTCCCCTCAGGTGGCGAAGGCTTGGGGTTTCTTTGCACACCAGCGTATCAATCGCTTGTCTGTATTTACGCTGCCTCCAGAGATGATGAAATTTTATAAATACTACATAGATTACCTGACTGAGAATGCCGTCAATCCTGATAAACGCCGCTATGCCGTAGAGGGTGAAGCTCCTAGGCATTATATAGATGTGGATATTTATGACCCTTTATATAATGACAGTGCAGTCTATAAACTTCCAAGGTATTGGTCTCAGGCAGTTGCCAAGCACGGAGAGGACTCATTGCAAGCGTATGGAATTGTGCCGTGGCATATTCAGACGATGAAATATAGGCTTACGGAAGCATTCAAGCGAAAAGATGCCAAAGAAATCTTAAGACTTTCGGCTGATTTGGGGCATTATATTGGAGATGCCAATGTGCCTTTACATACCACAGAAAACTACAATGGGCAAATGACCAATCAAATAGGAATTCACGGTTTTTGGGAATCTCGTTTGCCTGAGCTCTTTTCGGATAATTATGATTTTTTTGTAGGGCAAGCCCAATACCTAGAAAACACACAACTTGAAGCTTGGAATGCAGTTACTTATGCCCACGAGGCATTGGATTCGGTGCTTACCTTTGAGAGAGAATTAACCAATAGCTTTTCTGCGGATAAGAAATATACCTTTGACGAAAGAAATGGAATTACTGTTCGTACTTATTCTAGGGATTTTTCTAGGGCATATCATCAAATGTTACTAGGGCAAGTAGAACGCAGAATGAAGGCTTCTATCAAGATGGTGGGCGATATGTGGTTTACGGCTTGGGTAGATGCAGGACAGCCAGACCTTGATTTATTGTTAGATAAAGACATTAGACAAGAACTTGATAAAGAACTGGAAAAGCAGAAAGAAGAGTGGAAACAACAGCAAAAACTCAAAAGCAGAGACCATGAAAGTTTTGTTCCTTCTTCTCCCAAAATACCTCAAAACTGCTGTCAAGGAAATCCTTATTTAACCTATTACCAAGAACGATTAAAGAAGAAAAAAGAGGGGAAAAATTAAGTGAGAGATGAATTATAAGTTTGTAATAGCCTGATAGTGAGATTTTATACACACTAAATCGAATAATTATTCTGATATTGATACCAAAGGAAGACTTCGTTCTAAGATATAAACTAAGTCTTTTAATCTAAACAGATTGTTAAAATTAGTTTGCACTCAGCAATTGTCATTTTGATTTAGAAAGCTGAATCTCTAAGGTTTATTTTTTTGAAATTAATGTTATTTTTGTTTTATGAAAACAGGAAGCAGTTTAGGAATTTTTGATGAGAGTTGTTTGAAGTCTTAGCTATTCTCGGAGTCTTGGCCCACAATAGCAAGTTAGCCTTAGCCTCTCGCCAAGGCTAAATTTCTGTATCATATAGACATTGTTTTGGATATAGAGTAAGAAAATAATATTTTGGTATGTGGATTATTATTTAGATATTTTATTTCATATTCGAGTTTAGACAGTTCGTAGAGTTTGCTCTCAACAAGACGCTAGAAACAGTTGTATTGTAAGCAAATAAGACATTCTGCCAAAGAGGGGGCTTCTGATAAAGTGAGTATAAACTAAACTTTTAACCCTTAAACGCTATTGTGTTTATACTAATGTTATGGTGCATTAAAATAAGAGACATGAAAAATATATTAGTTACAATCGATTTTAATATAAATGAACAATTGCTGATTGATAAAGCATTTCAATTGGCTGAGCAATTTGATTCAAAAATATGGCTAGTACATATTGCTGCTCCCGATCCTGATTTTGTTGGTTATGGAGTCGGCCCCCAATATATAAGAGATAGCCGTGCATCAGAACTTAGGAAAGAACATAAAATACTGCAAGAACACTCCGATAATCTTGAGAAAAAAGGAGTTAAAGCGGAAGGTTTACTTATACAAGGAGCAACCATCGAAATGATTATAGAGGAATCTAAGAAGTTAAAAGTTGATTTAATTATCGCTGGTCATCACGAACATAATTTTCTTTACAGAGCATTTGTGGAAAGTGTTTCTGGGAAAATCATAAAAAAATCAAAAATACCAGTACTTATAGTTCCTCTGGAATAAAGGAAAAACAAATATGACCCCAACTGTCGCCAGTCTGTCAGAATAAAAAATAGAAACTGCTCTAAGTTTAGCAAAACGTAACTTGGAGCAATCTTTACTGGACTAGGTGTAGTATAAGTAAAAAACACCCCCATTGTTATGGCTTATCCTTCGGAAGACTAACAACCCACAACATGAAGTCGTGAAAATCATTTAAACTCCATCACTCGGAATAAGCAGAGAAGAATCTCCATAACTCAAAAACCTGTATTCGTGAGCAAGTGCTTGTTCATAGACCTTTCGCCAATCTTCTCCTATAAAAGCCGCTACCAACAAAATCAAGGTAGTATTGGGCAAATGATAATTGGTAATCAATGACTTACAGACTTTAAAAATATAGCCAGGGAAAATAAAAATCTCCGTTTCACCTGGAAGTTCTAGTAAATTATGCTTATACATATATTCTTCTATCATTTCTAGACTTTCATCAAGAGAGATAATGTCTTTTTTCTCTAACTGATAAGGATATAATTTTTCTATAAAAAAGGGAATTGGGGCTTTATTTCCCTCTTCTTTGGCTTGTTTGACCTTTATACCAAACCAGTATAGACTCTCCAATGCACGCATAGAAGTAGTGCCTACGGCTATGACATGCTCTGTGTTTTTTCTGAGTTGTTGGATATTCTCTTTCGTGAAGATAATCTGTTCTAAGTGCATTTTATGCTCTACTATTGAGTCAGTTTTGATGGGCTGAAAAGTACCTCCCCCTACATGCAAGGTCAAGAACAACTTCTCAATGCCTTTTTTGTCAAGGTCATCAAGTACTCGCTCAGTGAAGTGCAAGCCCGCAGTAGG
>JBBRUH010000388.1:0-5432 GCA_038248005.1 Cytophagales bacterium
AAGACACTAAAAAAAAGAATACCCCTGCCATGAAAGCAGGAATTACTAATACTAAAATCAAAGTGGAAGATGCTCTATATTTTAACACTGTTTCCAAAAAAATTAGCAATTTTAACGTACACACTTAACTCTTGGACTACCAACTTATATGATGATTTAATATTTTGATAATCAATTGGTTATGTGGATTTAAATTATTTAACCACTAAAAATAAGTTCTTTATATAGTAATATTATAAAAACTTTAAAAATTATGATTTTTGAATATTATAGATGTAAGACTCTGAATATTTTTTATTCTTAAAATAAGTTATAACAAAGAATTATATTTTATATCACATATATATAGAATTAAAATAACATAAAAATTAAAATTAAACATAAATATTTTTTAGTCTTATTCCTTACGATGTATAAAAAATAAAATAATTAAATTTTTTTTCAGAAAAAGCTTTTTATTTACATCTTATTTATCTATTTTTGAAGCATAAATACAGCACTAATTCAGATTTAATTCATTCAATCATCATCCGATATAATCCATTATTAATCAATCTAACTACCATTTTCTAAGTAAAATGATGTAAAAAATTAGGTATCTTCAAAAGTGCAAGATATTGGCAACATAAAACGCCTTTAATTTTTTTAGATTAGGATTTAAATAACAAAAAACTTTGTAATAATCTGTTAGAATATTACTTGGCTAAACATCAAGGTTTTTAACCTAGAACTCACAAAATTAAATTTATTATTCTTTCTTTTTTAAGCTTGACAAAGGACTAGAAATTTGTTTTAACAACAAAAAAAATTCTATTATACTTATAATCAAGCTAATAGCTTTTTTTTAGTAATGTAATATTACTAAAGATAGCTTTCAATTTGTATATACACATTTATACTAAATATAGAAACTTACACACAAAACTGTTTGATTTATGAAGGCTACGATTATACACACACAACCACAAAGAGAGAATACAAAAAGTATTTTTTCTTCTTTATCAGTACTACAACCTATGTTGTGGAATTTATTATTGATAGGCTTCTTATTAGGAAGTCTTAGTACAAAAGTTGCTACTCAGTGTAGTAATATAAGCATTTTGCCCTGTGAAGACGTGGTAAAGACACTTCCTCTTAATCTAACTTTCAATGGTGCAGAAGGAGGATTATCCAATACAGGATTCACAATGGTAAATCCCCCTTCATCAAGAATAACAGCAGATATTCCACTTTGTGATCCTATGGTTTTAGGTTATGCCCCTTCACTATTAAGCGTTGATGGAGGCTTCTTGAAAGTGTCTGCTACCAAAGGCATTATGTTTAGACATCCACTTACTAGTTCCAATACCAATAGCCAAATCAATGCTTTGGGTGTAGGTTTTAATCCAAACATAAGCAATAAATTCAGAATTACAACCACAATTACCAATACCAATTTTAATACAAGTTCTGGCAATACTGCACAACAAGGGGGTATTTGGTTTGGTTTGGGTGAAGATGCTTATTTGAAACTTGCCTTCTTCAAAACAGGGTCTAACTCAGCCAAAATACAAATGGCTTTGGACAGAGATGCCACTACCGCACCCAATCCAGTGTTGGAAATTAATTCCAATGATAATATCATTACCAACACACAAAGTGCAAGTATTACACTAATCTTAGAAATTAACCCTGTTACTGGACTTGCTCAAGCTTTTTATAAAATAGGTAATGGTGTAGAGATATTATTGGTAGATAAAACAATTACTACACTTAATTCGCTCACTCTTCCTACTTCATTTTTTATGGGACTTAACCACGACAGCAATTTGAGTACTGATAATATTTCTTATGCAGGTATTTATACTACGTTGAGAAATGCAGCTGCTTCGCCTACAATTCTGTTTCAATTTGATAACTTCAATGTAGAAGAAATTCTCCCCGTAAATAATCCCCCAAGTTTTATTACTTCCACCCTCACAGCCTTTAGTGATTTTCAAACTGGAACAAAAATCGGAAAAGTAAACGCTACAGACCCAGAAGGACAGCCACTTACTTATAGTATCACCGCAGGAAATACGGGAGGTGTTTTTGCCATTAATAGTAATGGAGAAATATCTCTGAATGCTGGTTTTGCAAGTGCAGGTTCTTATGCTTTAACAGTAGAGGTTTCTGATGGAGTAAATTCAGCAGTTTCAGGAAGTGTAATAGTAGATGTAAAAAATGTAGTAAGTCCTTCAGCCCCTCTAAATGTAAAAATTAATTTTCAAGAAAATATAAACAATCCTAACCCACCTGTAGGTTATTTTAAAGATTTTGGTGAAAGGTTTGATACTAAAGCTCCAGCAAATCAGGGTGGAGGTTCTCTAAGTTATGGATGGATAAATACAGCCTTTATTTATCCACAACAGACTGTGGATATGACGACTGAAGGACGTAACCGCAACGTCAATAATAGTAATGGCTTGGATATGTTGAGAAATACAATTATTCACCTTCAACGTCCTCCACAGCCTAGTAATCCTACTGGGTTTTGGGAAATAGCCGTGCCTAATGGACAATATCTGGTAACTATCTCAGCAGGAGATGCTAATGCAGGTGCTGACCAAGAGAGACATAGAGTTAATGCTGAGGGAGTTAACATTATCAATGATTATATTCCATCTGGTGCTGTGAATACTCCAACAAGATTCACCTCTAGTTCGGCTCTCGTCACAGTGAGCGATGGAAGACTTACCCTAGATTATCTAGGAGGAGGAATCAATACCAAACTTAACTATGTAGAGGTAGTTTCTTTCTCAGGAAATCTGTCACCAGTTGTAAGCAATGGCAGTGGAGTATTTGAAATATTTGATAATGCCACTTCAGTAGGGCAAGTCTTAGCTTCAGACCCTGATGTAAATCAAACTTTAAGTTATGCCATTACGAACGGAAATACAGGAAATGTATTTGCGATTGATGCAAGTGGTAATATCACTGTAGTAGGTGGACTTAGTTATGCTACTATACCAGTTTATAATTTAGAAGTAACGGTTACAGACAATGGAAGCACTCCAGAGTCAGTTACGGCTAATTATACTGTTAATCTAAGTGAAAATATCACAACTGCTAATTTCCCTTACCAAATCAATTTCCAAGATGCCAATACTTTGCCTCCTTTGGGTTGGGTGAAGGATTTTGGACAAGCTTATGGAAGTAGAACTAATCCTCAACAGGGTTTAGGCTTCACCTATGGCTGGGTAACTACCGATGGCTTCACACCTTTAAATTTATCTGTGGGAGGCTTTACACCAGGTAATGGCAGAAATAGATTACCTAATCCTGATATAAATAGATTAGACGAAACTTTGATGCACATGCAGTATCAAAATACTGGAGGCTCAAATGGTACTGTCCAAGAAGGTTTCTGGAAAATAACTGTTCCTAATGGCTGGTATCAAGTAACCGTTAGAGTAGGGGATAACGACATAGAAAATACAGTAGGTGTCCATCATAAAGTCAATATAAAAGAGGAAACGGTTGTTGATTTTACTCCAGTTACTGGTACAGGAGGAAATTTTGCCTCTGGTGCAATCATCATACAAGTTACAGATGGATATATTTTATTGAATGCTACAGGCGGTTTCAATACCAAAATTACTTCTGTAAGTATTTCTCAGGTTACCCCTCCTAATCAAGCACCAGTCTTGACTCTTATAGATTTTGGTGTAGCTGAAGGTGCAGTTCTTAATACAACAGTTGCCACGGCTACTGCTGATGAAGTAGTTACATTTAGTCTTGAGACAGGTACACCATTTACAATAAATGAAACTACGGGAGAAATCAAATTAGTTTCTGCTTTAGATTTTGAAACTACAGCTTCATACACACTTAATATCACTGCAACTGATGAAGGTTCACCTGCTTTGGCAGACACCAAATCTGTGATAGTGACAATTACTAATGTGAATGAAACACCAACTGTAGCAGAAGCTACTTTTGGTATTTCAGAAAATGTAAGTATCGGAGATGAAGCAGGCACAGTCCTAGCTTCTGATGTAGATGCCAATACAACTTTACAATATACACTTTCAGGGACAGGTAATACAGATTTTGCAATAGACCAAGACGGTAAAATTACCGTAGCATCTATTCTGGATTTTGAAGTATCAAATTCTTATACTTTAACTGTACAGGTTTCAGATGGAGCATTGACAGATGAGGCGATTGTAAATATTACAGTTACCGATGTCAATGAAAGTCCAGTAGTAACTTTGGCAGATTTTAGTTTACCAGAAAATCAAGCCACAGGTATAGTCGCCACTGTAACAAGCACTGACCCAGAAAATGAGACAGTTACTTATTCATTAACAGATGCAAGTTTTAGTATAGATGAGAATACAGGCGAGATTTCTTTGAATACTGCTTTAGATTTTGAAACCTTAGCTTCTTATACTTTAACCATCACAGCCACAGACGGCACGAACAATATTTCGGAAGAAGTCGTAGTTACAATTACCGATATTAATGAATCTCCAAGCATAGCAAGTGCTTCTATTAATTTGAGCGAAGATGCAAACATTGGCTTTGAAGTATTGACAGTCAATGCTTCTGACCCTGATGCCAATACTACCCTACAATATTCAATTACTGCTGGCAATGAGGCAGTTGATTTTGCAATAGACCAAGAGGGTGTAATTACTGTTATTGGTGATATTGAATATAGTGAAATTGCTAGTTATATACTTACTGTACAAGTTACAGATGGTGAATTTACAGAGGATGCTAGTATTACTATTACAGTTGATGAAGTTATTATTCCTAATCAAGCACCTACAGCAGAAGATGCTACTTTTACTATTGCCGAAGATATATCTTTAAATAGTGTAGTAGGTCAAGTACTAGCTTCAGATTTGGATGGAGAAGTAGCCTTATATGAAATCATCAGTGGAAATGATGATAATAAATTTTCAATCAATACTACAAATGGAGAAATTACTATAGCTCAATCACTTGATTTTGAGTTACTATCTTCTTACAACCTAACAGTAAGAGTTTCAGATAACGGAGTTCCTGTTTTAACAGATGAAGCCGTTATTACTATTAATGTAAGTGATGTCAATGAAAGTCCAGTAGTAACGATAGCAGATTTTAGTTTACCAGAAAATCAAGCCACAGGTATAGTCGCCACTGTAACAAGCACTGACCCAGAGAATGGGACAGTTACTTATTCATTAACAGATGCAAGTTTTAGTATAGATGAAACTACAGGCGATATTTCTTTGACTACTGAACTGGATTTTGAAACCCTAGCTTCTTATACTTTAAACATCATAGCCACAGACGGCACAAATGATGTTTCGAAAGAGGTCATTGTTACTATAACTAATGTGAATGAAGCACCAACTGTAGCAGAAGCTACTTTTAGTATTTCAGAAAATGCAAGTATCGGAGATGAAGTAAACACAGTACTA
>JBBRUH010000389.1:0-5418 GCA_038248005.1 Cytophagales bacterium
AGAAGGGCTTATACTTATCAATACAGAAGGAGCAATAATAAAGGTAAATAAAGCTTTTTGCCAAATGACTGGCTACAGCGAAGAAGAACTGATAGGGCTAACACCGCCCTTCCCTCATTGGCCTGAAGATAGTGTTTCCGAAGTACAAGAAATATTCCAAAACGAATTGACAGGTAACTTAAACGAAAGCTTTGAACTGACCTTCCAACGCAAAAATGGAGAATTGTTCCCTGCCATTATCAAACCTAGATCAGTCAAAAATATGGAAGGACAAATTCTCTATATGTTCAAGACAGTAAGAGATATAAGTGAGCAAAGGCAATACGAAAACAATCTATTACAAGCCAAAAAGAATGCCGAAGCAGCCAACAAAGCCAAATCAGAATTTTTGGCAAATATGAGCCACGAAATCCGCACACCTCTTAATGGAGTGATTGGATTCACTGACCTACTCATGAAAACAGAGCTCAATGCCTTTCAAAAGGAATATATGCAGACAGTGTTTCAATCAGCTAATTCATTGCTTGACATCATCAATGATATTCTTGATTTTTCTAAAATAGAAGCAGGTAAGCTTGAACTCTCTATCACCAAAGTAGATATTCTTGAACTCATGGGGCAGATTACGGATATGGTAAGACCTCAAATCCATAAAAAAGGCTTAGAAATGCTCTTAGATATTCCTATCAACTGCCCTAGGTTTATCTGGGTAGATGGCATGAGGCTAAGACAAATACTTGTAAATCTCCTAAGCAATGCCATTAAATTTACAAAAAGTGGAGAGATAGAACTCAGAGTAAAAGTTTTAGAAGAAGTAAATCCACAAGCAACAAAACTTTCTTTCTCTATCAGAGATACAGGCATAGGAATCGCCCCCGAGAATCAACAAAAAATATTTGAGGCATTCTCACAAGAAGATGCCTCTACTACTCGCCGATTCGGTGGCACAGGCTTAGGCCTGAGTATTTCGAATAACCTACTCAAGTTAATGGATACTCACCTACGACTCAAAAGCCAAGTAGGAGAAGGAAGTACTTTCTATTTTGAGATTGAGCTACCAAGTGAAAAAGGAGAGTCTGAACAATGGGATATAGAAACTATTAAGAAAATACTCGTGGTAGATGACAATGAAAATAACCTACGCATTGTCAAAGATATGCTCTCAAAGTTTGATATAGAAGTGCAATTAGTCCAAAATGGCTTTGATGCCTTAGGAAAGTTACAAAAAGGAGAGCGATTTGATGTTATCTTTATGGATTATCACATGCCTATAATGGATGGAATTGCTACTGTCAGAAGTATCAGACAAGTACTCAATATTTCTGCCGAAGAACAAAGTGTGATATTTTTGCATAGCAGTATGGATGACGAAGAACTAAGAAAGATTTTTAAAGAGTTAGGAGTAATACAATACTTAGCAAAACCCCTACAAATCAATACTTTGTTCAGAACGTTGCACAAACTCAAAAATCCAGCAATGGATGCACTACCTCAAGAAACAGTACAAGAGATAGACACAAATCCAATCATTGCCACTCCTACAGTACTTATAGTAGATGATAATCATGTCAATCTATTGCTTGCCAAAAGTTTGGTGAATTTTCTCTTAAAAGATGTAAACATCATACAGGCTAACGATGGCAAGGAAGCAATCGATATGTACCTACAGCATAAGCCTACACTCATACTAATGGATATCCAGATGCCCGAAATGAATGGATATGAGGCATCAGAAGCCATTAGAGTATTAGAAAAAGGTAAAAATGTGCCTATCATTGCACTTACGGCAGGCACAGTAAAGGGAGAAAGAGAAAGGTGTTTGGAGGCTGGAATGAATGATTACCTGAGCAAACCAATCGTAAGTGAAGATCTAGGAGCAGCACTCAAAAAGTGGCTACTTCAGACAGAAATATTAGTAAAAGATACCAACATTCAATCAGTAGAAAATGCGGATATACAAATAAAGCATTTCGATAAAGAGTTTCTTTTAGAAAGGATTCACCAAGATACTGATTTATTACAAGTGATTTTGGAGGAGGGTAGAAAATACCTCGGAAATATTTGGTCTGTACTTTATGAGCAAGTGAAAAATGAAGATTGGAAGAGCATTCACCAAACGGCCCACCAATTAAAAGGTGTTTCTCTTTCTTCTTGTTTTCCAAGACTTGCTGAGCTTGCCTCAGAAATAGAAGACCTAGAAGAGTATGAGAAAAATAATATAGACAGATTAATACATTCTCTAGAAATAGAGATTGAGGTGGTGATGGGTTTGATTGCAGATGAACTAGTGCGTTAAAAATCTGATTTTGATGCCTTTTAGACTATGCTGGTGTAAGCGAGGACGTTTTTACCATCATAGTCTATATTTCCTTTGCTTGCTGTACTTTTTATAATATTAATACGACACCAAGTGTTTTTCTTGGGTGCATCTCATTTTGTCGCTTTATAAAAAATAGCTGAATACATGACATTTTATTGGAACACGGATTTGACGGATGAGTCACAGATAAAAATCCGTATGAATCCGCTAAATCTGTGTCATCTGTGTTCCAAAAAGCTAAACTTATTTTTTGTTATGTACTTAGAAAAAACAGTAACCAACTATTCTCAATAGAGTGCGTTTTTCAATTACATTTTAAGCAAAAACGACATTTTGAGATGCACCCTATCACTCCTATGGAGCTTTTTTTAATTTATTTCTTTTCTACAAAGGTATCTCTCCTGTGGAGCTTTTTTTAATTTATTTCTTTCTATGAAGGTATTGCTCCTCTGGAGCTTTTTGATTTTGATTTTTGCTGTTATATCCCTTATCATAATAATTGCTCCATAGGAGCAGTATCTTTGTAGAATAATTGTTGTGAGTGTTTATAGGCTCCGTAGGAGCGGAATCTAATATTGTTTAATAGAACTACAAATGTTGAATACTTCAGCTAAATTCAAAAAAATCTACCTTTCTCTCTTAAATATAAAATAAACAATTAAATATCACTTCTTTTTCTCCTTAGAAGAAGCATATTTCATCACGAAGCTTTTAATTTTGTTGTAGTTGTCATATTCTTGGTTGCTAATCTCTAAAAAGCCTGTGTGGAATCGGACGGTGAGGAGCTTGTATTCTGTGTTGAAGGTTTTGATGTTTTGTTCTTCCCATTCTTTTAAATCACTCATTACGAGGGTTTTAGAACTCATAAGAAAGGGTTTATTGACTTTGATTTTACCTTTTTGGGCATCTATAACTTTATAATTAAAAAAGAAACGGGCAGTCATTCCCAGAGCAATCAGCAGTGAAAAACTGATACCAAGGATGTACCAGATACTTCCTTCTTCACTCTGACTCCACCAGTAAATCAGTATCGCTGAGATAAGATACATCCCAATCAAAAAAAACCATACCGCACGCATCGCACGTGCAAAAGGACGAGAAACAGGCATAATTTATTTAATTTAATGAAGGGTTGAGGGTTGAAAGATTGATTTGGCGAAGGCTTGAAACATACTCTTCATTTCCTCTACCTTCATTCTTCATTCCTTCCCACTCTTACTCCGCTGTTTCTATGTATTTTCTCTTTTTATCTTTCAAGGCACGCATAGCTTGTGTAAGCCCATCTATGGTAAGTGGAAACATGCGTTCTTCTGTAAATTCCTTGACAACTTGGATAGAAGGTGTAAAATCCCAATATCGTGGCAGAGTAGGGTTGAGCCAAACCATATAAGGATAATTTTCTTTGATTCGATTGAGCCAAGAAATTCCAGCTTCTTCATTATAATGCTCTACACTACCGTGTTTGCTCGTGATTTCGTAAGGAGCCATTGTGGCATCTCCCACAAAAATAATCTTATAGTCTTTGTTGTATTTGTTGAGAATATCTAGAGTGGGAATTTTCTCATCAAATCGGCGGCGATTGTCTTTCCATACATACTCATAAAGGCAGTTGTGAAAGTAGTAGTATTCCAAGTGCTTAAACTCGTATTTGGCGGCAGAAAAGAGTTTTTCGCATAGGCGAATGTAAGGATCCATCGTACCGCCTACATCCATGAGCATCAATACTTTGATTTTATTTTTTTTGGTAGGTACCATATCTAGGTCTAGGTAGCCACCATTGCGACTTGTTTTTTGGATAGTACCATCAATGTTGAGTTCATCAGGATTTCCTTCACGAGTGAGCAAGCGAAGACGTTTCATTGCCACTTTCATACTGCGAGTATCTAGTTCTACGTCATCTTTGAGATTCTTAAAATCACGTTTTTCCCAGACTTTAACAGCTCGCCCTTGTTTGCCCGATTTTTGACCTATTCGGAATCCTTCGGGGTTAAAACCATCTGCTCCGAAAGGAGAAGTTCCTTGAGTGCCTATCCAAGTATCTCCTCCTTCGTGTCTTTCTTTTTGCTTATCGAGCAACTCTTGCATACGCTCCATGAGTTTTTCTAATCCTCCCATGGCTTCTATGGCAGCCTTTTCCTCGTCTGTAAAAAGCCTTTGCTCTTCGGCTTTTTTGAGCCATTCAGCAGGTATTTCTACTAGTTTTTCTACAGGAAGACGGTCTATCCCTTGAAAATACCTTCCAAAAAGCACATCAAAACGATCAAGGTTTTTTTCGTGCTTTACATAAATGGCTCGGCTAAGGGCATAAAAATCTTCTACACTATACTCCACTACATGCTCATCTAGGGCTTCTAAAAGCATTAAATGCTCACGCAATGAGACAGGGATACCATGGCTTTTGAGGACTAAAAAGAAATCTGTAAACATACGATTCAGAGTGAAAGGGTTCTCTAATATTTTTTAAAATGAAGTGTATTTTTTAAGAGCAATTACCTCCCAAATCTACGCAGACGCTCCATCAAGGTATAATCTTGTTCATTTTTGAGCAATGCACCTGCAAAAGGAGGGGCTTCCGTAGAGATATCTACTTTTGCAAGGTCTTCTGTTTTGGTTTCGCCATATTTGAGTAGCTTAATCCAATCTAATAACTCACTTGTAGAAGGCTTTTTCTTCAAACCTTTGACCTCACGAATATTATAAAATACTTTCATGGCATTGTCCATCAAATCATCAGATAGGGTAGGGAAATGCACTCTAATAATCTCTGACATCGTAGCAGGGTCAGGGAAAGTAATGTAATAAAAAAAGCAACGTCTTAAGAAAGCATCAGGAAGCTCTTTTTCATTGTTAGAAGTGATGATGATGATAGGGCGTTGTTTGGCTTTAATGGTCTTATTAAGTTCATAGACATAAAACTCCATTTTGTCTAGCTCAAGCAATAAATCATTGGGAAATTCAATATCTGCTTTGTCTATTTCATCTATCAGTAATACAGATTGCTCTTCTGAATCAAAGGCTTCCCAAAGTTTTCCTTTGCTGATATAGTTAGAGATGTCTTTCACCTTTTCATCACCAAGCTGTGAGTCACGTAAGCGAGA
>JBBRUH010000390.1:0-5379 GCA_038248005.1 Cytophagales bacterium
CATTCCTTTTAAAGAAGAATTAGCTATTATAGCAGAAGCTGATAACTTGGATACAGCGGAAAATATCATCAAAACCCAAAAGCCAGAACTGGTTTTTTTGGATATTTCTTTACCACCTCACAATGCTTTTGAGCTTTTGCAAAGGCTGCCACAGATTGATTTTTTGATTATCTTTATCACTGCTCACCATGATTATGCTCTTAAAGCCTTTGAATACAGTGCAGTATCTTATCTTCTCAAGCCTCTGCAAGAAGAGCAGCTATACAAGGCTATCCAACAAGCAAAAGGCATCTTAAGCAATAAAACCATTGCTAAGACTTATCAGACATTATTACATAACCTCCAAATCAATGGTTTTCAGCAAGAAACCAAAATCTGTCTGCCAACCCTAGAAGGTTTTGATGTGATAGTGGCACAAGACATTATGTATTGCTGTGCCGAATCTAATTATACTTTTGTGTATTTGCAGCATGCCAGCCCAATATGTGTCTCTAAAACACTGGCAGAAATAGAAGAAATATTGCCTTCCCCTCAGTTTTTTAGAATACATAAATCTCATCTTATTAACCTCAGTCATCTCCGCAAATACCTTAAAAATCAAGGAGGAGTAGTCATCATGAGTGATGGCAAAGAACTAAACATCTCCAGACGCAAAAAAGTCCAATTCATAGAGCATATCCGCACTCACATGGGTTTTATGGTGTAGGGGAGGAGTAAAGGAGATAAAACATCATAACTCATTGATAATTAAATATTTATATGTGTTTATATATCTGAATGTGCTTGTAAATAAGGTGTTTAAACATTTTTTATATTTATATAATTATATTTAAAATCAAAATAATTACATATTTAGTAAAAGTTTAGTAAAAGTTTAGTAAAAGTTTGTATTTTATTTTGCTTTATCCTATATTGGCAATACAAAATATTTCAACGTTGAACAGCAATGCTTCAAACTAACTTTCTTTGGAGGATTGTACCCTATTAAATTTTATTCTGGTTCTTGATGATTTTATCGGTATTCGATAGTATCATAACTTCTAAAAACTACTCAAACTCGTAAAGTTTATTTACATTTCACTAAAAATCAGAGTAGATTTTTGTTGGGAAAACTATGTCATTGATGATTTCGGAGAGGACTTATTTTAGCTTTTTACAATCATTCTTTTTAACTTTTAAATTTTATTAAAATGAAATATTTACTTTTTATCCTAATTCTAATGTTTGTGAGCAGTGTAGCTTTTGCCTCTGTAGAAAAGCCAAACAATGAAACTAAAAAACAAAAGCAGACTATTGAGGAAGTAGAAATTGTACCAGAAAATAATGCAACAAACTATTCTGATTTAGTTACAACTGTTGAAGCTACAATCGAAGTAAATCAAGTTATTGATTTTGCAAGATGTAAAATTAGTGATGGCGTTTTCAGGGCTAGAGGAAATTGTCAGCAAGTGCTAGATGCGTATGCGAGGTGGTTATCAATGCAGAAAGAATAAATTTTATCATCAAAAGTGCCTAGAATCTGATTTTAGGCATTTTATTAACTCAAACACTAATATGAAATCATTACTACCTTTATTATATACAACATTAGTATTTTTCCAAGTAGCTGAAGCCCAATCATTTTATGGCAAAGCCCAATATGACATAAAGTTGTTTGAAGATAGCTTTTTCTTTGATGCTACTCTTGAGTTTACTGAAAGTGAATCAAGGTTTGTATTTAAGCAACATGAAAAACAAGATTGGTTTAGACAAGATCAATCTCAATTCAAATCTCAAAAAATCAGAACAGACTCAATCGGCTATATTATCTACAGAAAGTTTAACAAAAACAAGATGTCAGTGAGGTCTTTTTGTGAATTAGGAAAACCTATGGTTTATGAAGATTCTGTAAATATCAAATGGTCTTTGGGTTCAGATACAAAAGTGATTCAAGGCGTAGCTTGTCTAAATGCTTCTGCCTCTTTTCGAGGAAGAAAATATGAAGCATGGTATTCACCTGATATACCTGTTAATGTAGGTCCTTGGAAATTTTCGGGTTTGCCAGGGCTAATTATACAAGTGAAAGATAAAAAAGAAAATATCTCTATCACAATCAAATCCTTAGACATTAGCAAATCAGATAAGAAAATTGATAATCAGTTGAACGGATTAGGAATTTCAAGAGAGAATTTCTACAAGTGTCTGGATGAAGAATGGGTAAAACTTTACATAAATAATAAAGCAATTATTGCTCAATTACAAGCTGAATTTCCTGATTTAGAATTATCAGACAATGACGCTAGTAAAGTAAGAATAGGAACAGAGCTAAATTTTAAGGAGTGAAAGTATCTTATTTCTTTATATGGCTGATTCTGTTGTTTTTAGGAATTGGGATAGTTAATTCGCAAGACAAATCTAAAAGCGATTATACGCTATCAGGCACTGTCTATGACAGCGATAACAGCCCTGTGGAGTTAGTACAAATATTGGTACAAACTCCTAATAAGGTTACACTCGCATACGGCTTTACCAATCAATCAGGTGCATACTCACTTACATTTAGCACCCAGCAAGATACTATTATTCTAAGTGCTTCTAGGATAGGATATACGGCTGTATTCATAAAAACACCCACAAATATAGGCAGTAAAGATATTGTTTTGTCAATTTCTCCCAATAGCCAGCTTTCAGAGATTACGGTTACTGATAAAGGACCAATAGAAGACTCTGGTGATACGCTTGCTTATTTTGTTAGTAAATTTATAGATGGTTCTGAAAAAACAGTCGAGGATGTAATAGCAAAGTTACCAGGGTTTTCTATTGATACTAGCACAGGGAAAATCAAGTATCAGGGAAAAGAAATCAAAAAAATCTTATTAGATGGTGATGATTTAACTGGAAATAATTATACAGTATTGAGTAAAAATCTTTCTGCAGATTGGCTAGAAGAAGTAGAAGTTTTAAAGAGATTTTCTGACAGTCGTCTGCTACAAGGAATTGAGCAATCAGATGATGTAGCCCTTAATTTAAAATTAAAAGAAGATGTAAAAGCACCTATATTCGGAAATTTGATGGCAGGAATAGGGACTACTCAGAAATATACCTCAAAAGTAGAATTGCTTTCTTACTTAAAAAAAGTTAAACTCTTTGCAGTTGGAACAAGCAATAATATAGGAAGAGATTTAGAAACTTATGATTTAGAGACTTATACAAGTCGCCAGCTACAATACCGTGGTTTTTTATCTGCAGGAGAAATACTAAATACAGAACTTTCACCTCCTACATTACTAAATGAAGATAATTTTATTTTTCACCAAGGGTATTTTGCTTCAAATTCTTTTGTAGCTAGACCTAGTTCTAAGTTATCAATTCGGTCAGTAACTACAGTATATGATAATAATCGTACTTTTAATTTTCTTGATTCATTATTTTATATCTTACCCAATCAATCAGGTTTTTCACTCACACAACAGCAGAATCAAAATCAAAAACCCTTTCAGTTGTTTCAAGACCTGAAAATAGACTATATGCTTAACGAGAAAACTGATATTTCTTCAAGATGGCAATTAAAGACCAATAATGATTTTATTAATTCAATAAATAAAACTAGCTTAAGTCAAGATATTCTAGAAAATTCATCAAATGAATCTTATCAATTATTTGGAAACCTTTCTTATATAAAAAAAATAAACAATAAATGGGCAAGTACAACAGATGCCCAATTTGGAATCGAAAATCAAAAGGAAAATATAAATCTTAGAGAAAATGAAGATAATGCAAATGACTCTCTTTTTCAATCAATTAATCAGAGATATTATAACATAGGCTTATTTCAAAAAGTCAATGGCATTCTTTCAGAGAATTTATATTTGAATGCTTTAATAGGGGCATCTAGTATTACTTCAAGATTTGATGCAACTTCTTTTTTAGAAGACATGACCAATCCAATTAGTGATTTTGATGATGATTACTCTTTTAAAAGTTTATTTGCTGATATTAGTTTAAAGAAAAAATGGAAATCTATTAGCCTATTATCAGGAGCTAGAATACGGCAAGTTTGGTTAGGCTACAACTTAGAAAAAAGTAATCGTTTTTTGTTAGAACCAACACTGAGTATTTCTGTTGAAAACAAAATTTTTGAATCTTTAAAATTTACTACCATTGCTACTTATAATCGAGAATATGTTTTTCTGAAACCTAATAATTTATATTCTTCCTCTTTGATAAATTCTTTCCGAACTATTAAAAGTTATAATGCAAATCCTGCAAATCCATTAGAGAATGATTTATTTATATTCTCAGTTAAAATGCAAGATTTTCAGAAGAAAAATATAACTGCAACTATTGAATTGGTATATGAAGAATCAAATGAAATCTTGGTAAATAATCTCTTTTTTGATGAAGCTGTGGTCATCAATAATCAAATACAAGGAGGAAATTCACAAACATTTTTTTCTAAATATTCTTTTGATAAATATATCTCAAAACTTAAGACTACCATAAAATTATCTTATGAATACAACCTAATCACTACTCCTCAAGTCATAGAAGAAAATTTTGATAACAATTTACTATCTCAAAATATAATAGGAATCAAATCTGGAACATATTTAGGCAGTGGCATAAGTCTTAGCTTAGGTTTTGAGCATAATAATAATACGAATAAATGGAGAAATACCGAAACAAACTTTGAGTATCAAAATTACTTTGTAAAGATAGTTTGTAAACCTTTTTCACTAATAAATATGAGTTTTAATATTCAGACTGTTGATTTTGGTAAAAGTAGGGGAGGCTTTAGCAGTGTTGTAGGAACAAAACTAGATTACAGCACCAAAAACGGAAAGATAGACTTTGGATTAGAAATAAATAATTTAATGAATAACTCCGCTGTAGTCATTAACAGACTCGATTCGTTTTCCTTTTCTTCTACTAATTATCCATTACTAAAAAGATTTTTACTTCTCAGTCTAGAGTTTAAATTTTGATTTCCAACCTAGCTAGTAGTAATTTGTAACCCTGCCCAAAGAGCAAAAAGATTTTTAATCTGACTTCCTAGAGATTTAGCCAATAAGTGAGCTTCATCAGCAATGCACGATTTTTTACTTTTAGGTTTTCGGGGAAATAGTTATCAGAATAGACAATAAATAAATTAGACGTAAAAAAGTCCAATTCATAGAGCATATCCGCACTCACATGGGTTTTATGGTGTAGGGGAGGAGTAAAGGAGATAAAACATCATAACTCATTGATAATTAAATATGGCTCTTACCTAGTATTGAACTGGTAAAAATATTTTTCAAACTCAACAAATTTTATTCTGAAAAAGTATTGTTTCTTTTGTAGTATGTAGTTTTAAAATTTTATTCTGCGAAAAAGAAGAATATTATTTTTATCAAAAAA
>JBBRUH010000391.1:0-5355 GCA_038248005.1 Cytophagales bacterium
CGAATACTAAATTTTTTATAGCCTAATTACAGTATATGATTAGTTATCTCATATTTTTCAGTCTATGAGTAACGTATTGATTTTCAGAAAGTCAAATGATTTTTTAAGATTAGATAATTTTTAAAACGCTGTACTAAATCTAAATAAGTGGATTTAGGTAAGACTTTGCTATGTATGCATCTCTCAAAAAACCTCATCATAAATTCATAAAAAAACAGCTAGACTCAAAAGAGAATCTAGCTGTTTTTTATAGGGTTTTATGAGGGCTAAATTTCCTCCAAAAGGCTCGCCTTTTTCACTTGAAATTCATCATCTGTGATGAGTCCTTTAGCGTGTAAGTCTTTGAGTTTACTGAGCTTTTCAAAAACATCATTTTTAGATGGATTAGGATTGGTAGGCTCTTCGGTTACGGGTGGTTCAGGTTTTTTGACGGCTTCACCAGAGGCGTATTTGCGAAGATCACCTACATAATCCTTGCCTTTTTCATAGGCATCATTGTAGATTTTTTGTGCATTTTCAAAGCTAAAAGCAGACATCATTCCACCTATTTCTAAGTGTTTTTTGAATACTTGTCCCATTCCGTAGGTAGAAGCACCCGAAAGTACTACCATAGGCACACCTCCCAAAAGAGAACCTATGCCAGGAATCGCCTTTATAAGACTTGCCCCTACCTTAGCAAGAGTAGCCCCTGCCAATGAACTAATGATATTTTTGCCAAAAGACTCATTATAATCTACTTGGTAAATCATACACAATTCTTTAAACATATTTAACTGAATCGCTGTAACTGCTGCTATATCTAAAATAGGAAGAGGAATCGCTCCTGCTCCCATTGCCCAAAGTACATGACTGTCTATGCTGTCATCAGCCATGGATGATTGATTTGCCATAAAAATACGATTTATTATTAAAAAACTTTAATTACTTTGTAATGCAAGGTACTAAAATTATAACGAAAATTGTCTATTTTTGATTTATATTTTTATAAAATAGCGTCTTATGAGGTTACCATAACCTGATATATTTTTTTTAAATTGTATTATTCCAAAATAAAACATAAGTAAACAATGAGTCAAGCCTTTTTTAATACGCCCGAAGCGATTAACGAGCCAATTTTGAGCTATGCCCCAGGAAGCCCTGAGCGAGCTGCTCTACAGGCTGCCGTCAAGGCAATGAGAGCAGAAACCATCGAAGTTCCGATGTTTATCGGAAGTGAGCAAGTCTATACAGATAAAAAAGTGAGAATGAGTCCTCCTTATGATCACAAACATACATTAGGTCATTTTTGTGAAGGAGATGCAGGTCATGTAGAGCAAGCCATAGAGGCTGCTTTGGCTGCTAAAGCTGATTGGGCAAATCTAGACTGGCAAGAGCGTGCTGCCATATTTTTGAAAGCAGCCGACCTTATTGCTGGGCCTTATCGAGCCAAAATCAATGCTGCTACGATGCTAGGACAGTCCAAAAATGCTTTTCAAGCAGAGATAGATGCTGCCTGTGAGTTGATAGATTTTTTAAGATTTAATGTTCAGTACGTTACTGAGATATATTCACAACAGCCCATATCTTCTTACGGAGTCTGGAATCGATTAGAGTATCGTCCTCTAGAAGGATTTATTTTTGCGATTACTCCCTTTAATTTTACAGCTATTGCAGGTAATTTACCTTCTTCGGCAGCTTTAATGGGCAATACTGTAGTTTGGAAACCTGCCTATCCTCAAGTATATTCTGCTAAAGTAATTATGGAAATATTCCGTGAAGCGGGTTTGCCTGATGGTGTCATTAATCTTATTTATGTAGATGGGCCAGAAGCAGGAGAAGTTGTATTCAAGCATCCTGATTTTGCAGGTTTGCACTTTACAGGTAGCACAGGTGTATTTAAGCATCTTTGGAAAACCATCGGGGCAAATATTGATATTTATAAGACTTATCCAAGAATAGTAGGAGAGACAGGTGGAAAAGATTTTGTGGTAGCACATAAATCTGCCAATGCCAAAGAACTTGCTACAGGCTTAATCAGAGGTGCTTTTGAGTTTCAAGGACAGAAATGTTCGGCAGCTTCTAGAGCTTACATTCCTTCTAATCTTTGGGAAGATGTCAAAGCCTATATGAAAAAAGACTTGGCTGAAATAAAAATGGGTAGTCCTGAGGATTATACCAACTATATTAATGCAGTGATAGATGAAAAAGCTTTTGACAAAATAGCCAAGTACATAGACAATGCAAAAGAAGATAAATTAGTAGAAGTAATAGCAGGAGGAGGATACGATAAGTCAAAGGGTTATTTTATAGAGCCTACTGTTTTAGAAGCCAAAGACCCTCATTCTACGACTATGGTAGAAGAAATCTTTGGGCCTGTGCTGACGGTCTATGTTTATCATGAAGAAAACTTTGAGCAGACTTTAGAGCTGGTTGATCAGACTTCACCTTATGCCCTGACGGGTTCTATCTTTTCAAAAGATAGATATGCGATTGCTTTAGCTACGAAAAAACTCCAAAATGCAGCGGGTAATTTTTATATCAATGACAAACCAACGGGTGCAGTAGTAGGGCAGCAGCCTTTCGGAGGAGCTAGAGCTTCGGGTACGAATGACAAGGCAGGTTCTATACTCAATCTTTTACGCTGGGTTTCACCTCGTACTTTGAAAGAAACCTTTGTAACGCCTACAGATTATAAATATCCATTCTTAGGCTAGACAGTAAAAAAATAGCTCCTTAGTATCAACTAGGGGGCTAAAAAAATATTCTATTAGCTTAATTCAATTCAATTACCTACTTTAGTGAAAATCATTCAAGAACATAAACCAAGACAACCAATGGGGGTTGCCGAACGCAAACAAAGAGAAAAAGTACAACGCCGTGATGCTATAGTAGATGCGGCAGAAGATGTATTCTTCAAAGAAGGTATTGAAAATGCTTCTATGGATCAAGTTGCCAAAAAAGCAGAATTGAGTAAGGGTACGCTATACCTTTATTTTAAAAGCAAAGAAGAACTGTATCGTGCGATTATATTACGTGGGTTTATCATCCTAAAAAGAAAACTCAAAGAATCTGCCTTAGTCCAATCTTCTGGTTTTGAGCAAGTACGTGCTATCTCAGACGCTTATATCAAATTTTCTAATGAACATCTAGGTTATTTTAACGCCATTTTACATTATCAGAATGATATTTTTGATAGAAAAAACAGTGAGCCTATTTCGGTGCAATCACTAGAAGGAGGCAATGCCGTGATTCAGGTCTTGATTAATGCCCTCGAAAAAGGCAAAGAAGATAAGAGTATTCATTCTGCTGTTAATTCTGTGGAAACTGCCTTCGTGCTTTGGAGCCAGATTACGGGTCTATTACAAGTGGTTCAACGCAAGATGAGCATTATCACCTACCATTATAAAGTCAAACAAAACGACATGCTAGATAATTATTTTGCCCTCTTAGAGCGTTCTTTGAAGGCTTAAAAAATATTTTTCTACCAAAAAAACCCTACTTAGTGAGAGATGAGTTATAAATTATGAGTTATGAATTTGTAATAATTTGATAATGAGTATTTTACCTAAACTAACTTGTCACTTTCAGTAATTTTCATTATATAAAATAATTCGGCCATAAAGATTTCCACCAAATCTCCTTCATATAAAAAAAACTCAAGTCTGACCTCAATGAAATGATTACTTTATTTTTAAAACTTGAACGTGCGTATTGAAGCATTCATTATCAGACAAATAGCAATTAATATTTCACTTTGAATAAAAATATTGGAAGTAAAAAAAGAATAGGCTATACTAAAAAAGATAAAGGAGGAGTAAACGGGGATGTTTACCTAGCCTCCTCTATCCTTCAACCAGCTATGGAGTGCAATAATAAAACACTTTTATAAAAAATCCAATACTCTTTAAAACAATCACAAAATTTTAACAAATCAAACAGCTTTAAAGTGATTAGTTATCATACTAAAATTCTGATAATCAGTGTTTTATATAAATAGTCAAAATGCAAACTAATTTTGACTATTTACTCATCTACTTATATTTACAAAAACTACTCTCTGATGCTTTGATAGCAATAACTTCACTCAACCTCAATGTTATCTATTTCTTTCATAAGCCTATCGGTGTGTGTGAGGGCTACAATGATTTTTTGGTAGTGCAGTATATCTTCAAAACCAAGTGAGCGACCTTTACGGTCTTTTAGCCACTTTTGGACAGGCTGATAACCACCGATGTAAAACTCCCAAGCTACTTTGGGTACATTATTAAAATACTGATTAGCATTGATAAATACCTTGCTATTCTCATATTTAGGACTTTCTACTTCATTAGTACTAGTCATGGGATATTCTGTAATATAGTCTTCTGTAATAGGGCTTTCTAAGAGGTGTATTTGGCGAAGCTCTCCCTAGCTTTACTAATTTCCAGAAGGTGTCTGTGTCTTTGGGATAGGGTACTCTAGGAAAGTCTATCTTTAAAAACTCCTTGGGCTTGATACCTTTGTCTAATACCTCATCAATGGCAATACTAAGCACAAACTCCCCTTCTTGGTAGAAGTGAAAATCAAGGTAATCCGTAAAGATGAGGTTATTGAGTGAAGCCTTGTACCTATCAATTTGTAGAATATTTTGATACACAAACTACTCATATTATTTATAAAATTTATTTCTTTTGAGTAAATTTTTGGTAAAAAATAGCTTGGTTTTCTCACAAAAGTAAGAGATTAGTTATAAGTTATTAATTATTGGGTTATTAAATTATTGATAATGAGTGTTTTGGTCAAAATAAATGTCCATTTTATTTTTAAACTATTACTAAGTAAAGTTACAAAAATAAAATAATCCAAAAAGGTCTATATCCTGCGTATATGAAGTACAAAAGTCATTTGTTGAGCAGTTTATTTTTTCCTTTTTACTAAGACAGTCAGAATAAAAAATAAAACTCCACAACAGCAGATTAGTCTTTCATTGTTTGTACTAAGTTTTCTTTCGAAATTCAGTGGTGTAGTAGGTGTATATTTTCTACACATACAAAATAATGATAAAACCGAAATCAAGAAAATATGGATTCAGTAGATTAGAGAAACCTCATTATTAAATCACATCAAAGAAGCCTTTCTTAGTCTGAGTACTGAGGAAATTTTCTTATATGATAAACTATCAAAGACTCATTAGATACAATATTTGGGCATAAATAATGAGCGTTTATATTGCAAAGTATCGTTAGTTTAATTTCTTTCTTAGTGTAGTAATCTCCGTGCTAATATAATGATTATCTTACAGTAGATTTGAATTTAAACAGATAAAAATATGGAAGTTACCATTAGTATCAAAAATGATAAGGGCGAAGTAACAGAAATTGTCAAGGAGCTATCTTC
>JBBRUH010000392.1:0-5349 GCA_038248005.1 Cytophagales bacterium
CGTATTGGATGGCCTAAGAGCTTATCAAACCAATGAAGGCCCTCAAATCTTTAAAGCAAGAGAGCATTATGAGCGATTTTTGAACGCTGCAAAAGTCATGAAGATTCAAGTAAATTACTCTGTGGAAGAACTTATCCAGATTACTTATCAGCTTCTAGAAAAAAATAATCTGACCAGTGCTTATATTCGCCCCCTTTTGCATTTGGGAGCAAATATGGAAATGCAAACTTCTTCCGAAACCCAGCTTCTGATAGCAGCTTGGAAGTGGGAAAACTATAGAGGTAATGATCCTTTGGATGTAATGATATCCTCTTTTCAGCGTCTGCATCCTAAATCTACCTTTATAGATGCTAAGATTACAGGCAATTACGTAAACTCTGTATTGGCAGTAAATGAAGCCAAACAAGCAGGATATGATGATGCTTTACTACTTGACCATCAAGGATATGTAGCAGAAGGGGCTGCATCTAACTTCTTTTTAGAAAAGAATGGAATATTGATGACTCCTCCCAAAGGAAATATTTTGCCAGGGATTACTCGTGCTACTGTTTTTGGATTAGCTGAAGAGCTAGGCATCACCGTACAAGAAAAACATTTTACGCCTGAAGAAATGAAAGGGGCTGATGGAGCATTTTTTACAGGGACGGCTTCCGAAATATCTTGTATAAAATCTATTGATAGAAATCCTTTCCGCAAAAACTGGACAGACACCATGGGTTTTGAAATTCAGAGAAAATACCACCAAAGAGTAGTTTTAGGTGATTATGACCACTATTCTATCATTTAAACATTGGTAATTTTTTCTTATGGTTAAATTGCTTTTGATACAATAGATAGCTTTTGTAGAAAAAATAAATGAAGCTTATACTAAATGAGAGATGAGTTATAAATTATGGATTATAAGTTTTCAATAACTTGATAATGAGTGTTTTACATAAGCTAACTTGTTACTTTATTTAATTATTGTTCCTAATCTATTATAGTGCTTTTCCAAAGTGGATACAACAAAAAATCTATTTTGGAAAAGTACTTGTTTTTTAGGTGAACAACTCATCTATTTTGAGTAAATACTTCATTATCAGAGTATTATTCATTACTCATCACTCAAATGCTCTTTACAAATAATAAAAATCATAGCACTTTAAAATCCTTGGTCTCAAAACCCATCTAATCTACCCGAAGACCTATTCAAAAAATAAGCTTTCAAACTCCTAATCTTAGGATTAGAGAAAAAAATATAAAAAAATATGACTATTGTTTCATAAAATGACTCGCAGTCATTAATTTTACGTAAAGTTTATAAGAAAAAACATTCATCGCTCTTTATAATAAGAATTAAGAAACAATAAGATACAAAATCATCAATAAATAATGCTGATGATTTATACTCAAAACTAAAAGAATATGCTTAATAAATATAGCCACCGTATCACACAAGATGAAAGCCAACCAGCTTCACAGGCAATGCTTTATGCACTAGGTTTAGAAGAGTCTGACCTCTTAAAACCCCAAGTAGGGATTGTGAGTATGGGTTATGAAGGCAATCCTTGCAACATGCACTTAAATGACTTGGCTAAAAATGTGAAATCAGGTGTGCAAGATGCAGGAGATTTGGGTTTGATTTTTCATACCATAGGTGTAAGTGATGGCATCTCCAATGGCACAGAAGGAATGCGTTTTTCCTTGCCTTCTCGTGATATTATTGCAGATTCGATAGAAACCGTAGTGCAAGCCCAATGGTATGATGCTGTGATAGCAATCGCAGGTTGTGATAAAAACATGCCTGGTTCTTTAATGGCTTTTGGGCGATTAAATCGTCCTGCTATTATGGTCTATGGAGGAACAATACAGCCAGGGCATCATGAGGGACGCAAACTAGACATTGTCTCTGCCTTTGAGGTATTGGGTGAAAAATTCGCAGGTACGATTACCCCCGAAGATTTTAAAAGTATTATCAAAAAAGCTTGCCCTGGAGCAGGTGCTTGTGGAGGAATGTACACGGCCAACACCATGGCATCTGCCATAGAAGCACTCGGAATGAGTATGCCTTATAGCTCTTCTAACCCTGCTACTAGTCCACAAAAAATCAATGAATGCAATCAAGTAGGAGCAGCGATTCACAACCTACTCGAGAAAGATTTAAAACCTAAAGATATCGTAACTCGCCAATCCTTTGAAAATGCCCTGACCATTGTGATGGCATTAGGAGGCTCTACCAATGCTGTGCTACACTTCTTAGCCATGGCAAAAGCCTTTGACATAGATTGGACGATTGATGATTTTCAAGAAATTAGTGACAGAACGCCTTTCTTAGCCGATTTAAAGCCGAGTGGGCAATATGTCATGGAAGATTTACACCAAATAGGGGGTACACCTGCCGTTATGAAGTATCTTTTTGAAAAAGGCTATTTACATGGTGATTGTATGACTGTTACAGGTAAGACCATTGCCGAAAACCTAGAAAGTGTAGCCTCTCTCACCAAAGGACAGCAAATCATTATGCCTGTGGAAAAGCCAATCAAAGAAACAGGACACATCCAAATATTGAGAGGTAATCTTGCCGAAGAAGGCAGTGTTGCCAAAATCACAGGAAAAGAAGGTCTAAGATTCGAAGGAAAAGCTAGAGTTTATAATGGCGAATTTGAAATGATAAAAGGAGTAGAAAACGGCGAAATCAAAGCTGGAGAAGTCATCGTAATTCGCTATGAAGGCCCTAAGGGTGCACCAGGCATGCCTGAGATGCTCAAGCCTACTTCTGCGGTCATGGGTGCTGGTCTGGGCAAAGACGTAGCTTTAATTACAGATGGACGCTTTTCGGGAGGTTCACATGGCTTTGTAGTAGGGCATATCACACCCGAAGCACAGGCTGGTGGATTATTGGCTTTGGTAGAAAATGGTGACTTAATCATTATAGATGCCGAGACTAACCGAATAGATGTACAACTTACAGAGGAAGAAATCCAGAAAAGAAAACTCAAATGGATAGCTCCTACATTAAAAGTAACACAAGGGATTCTATACAAATATGCCAAATCGGTATCTTCTGCCTCTACAGGCTGTGTAACAGATTAAGAAAATTGCAAGATTTTGTATAATACCGATTCACAAAAAACATTTAAACATAATAAATCGAAATCAATCAAATATCTAAAAAATGGAAAATATAATTGTTTCTGACCCCTATCAGTCTTTTGAAGCACCTATGCTTGCACCCGAAGAGGTAACAAATGATAAACCTTTGGTAGCAAAGAAAAATATCTTAGGCTCTGAAGCCCTGCTTCTATCATTGATTGCAGAAGGAACAGAACTCATCTTTGGCTACCCAGGTGGAGCAATTATGCCTGTTTATGATATGCTCTATCAGTACCGTGATAAGATTACGCACTATCTAGCAAGACACGAGCAAGGGGCAGTCCATGCCGCTCAAGGCTATGCAAGAGTTCAGAACCGTGCAGGAGTTTGCCTTGCGACTTCTGGCCCAGGTGCTACTAACCTTATTACAGGAATCACTGATGCTTTCATGGATTCTACTCCTCTTGTATGTATTACAGGGCAAGTGCCTAGTCATTTATTGGGTACGGATGCTTTCCAAGAAGCAGATGTAGTGGGTATTTCTATGCCTGTAACCAAATGGAACTACCAAATTACCTGTGCTGCTGAAATTCCAGAAGTGATTGCCAAGGCTTTTTACATTGCCCAAAACGGCAGACCAGGCCCTGTATTGATTGACATCACCAAAAATGCTCAAGTAGAATTGACTGATTTTACTTATCGTCCTTGTCGCTCATTGCGTAGCTATCGCCCTGTACCTGCGGTGGATAAGCAAGCCATCCAAGAAGCGGCTGACTTAATCAACCAAGCTAAAAAACCTTTTTTATTAATTGGTCATGGTGTAACGCTTGCAGAAGCTGAAGAAGAACTTCACACTCTTCTTTCCAAAACGGATATACCTGCTGCAAGTACACTGTTAGGGCTTTCTGCCATCCCTGTAGATCATCCGCAGTATGTGGGTTATCTAGGAATGCATGGCAATTATGGGCCTAATATCAAAACCAATGAATGTGATGTATTGATAGCCGTAGGAATGAGGTTTGATGACCGAGTAACAGGTGATACGAAAAGATATGCCAAGCAAGCCAAGGTCATTCACATAGAAATAGACCCTGCCGAGATCAATAAAAATATCCATGCAGATGTAGCAGTCTTAGCAGATGCCAAAGATGCCCTTCAAGCACTTTTACCTCTTTTGAAGTCTAATAAACATACAGAATGGCATGCTGAGTTTAAGGCTTGTGATGAAAAAGAATATCAAAAAGTAATACAACAAGATTTAGATGGCTCTAGTCCTCTCTTGAAGATGGCAGAAGTAGTCAAAATGCTTTCTGACAAAACCGAAGGAAAAGCAGTCGTGGTTACAGATGTAGGGCAACATCAAATGGTAGCTTCTCGCTATTATGAGTTTTTAGAAAAAAATAGCATTATTACTTCTGGTGGTCTAGGCACAATGGGTTTTGCCTTGCCTGCTGCCATCGGTGCAAAACTAGGATCTCCTCAGCGACAAGTAGTGGCATTAATTGGAGATGCTGGCTATCAAATGACTTTTCAAGAATTAGGAATGATGATGCAATACAAAATCCCTGTAAAAGTCATCGTGTTGAATAATGGCTTCATGGGAATGGTGCGTCAGTGGCAACAGCTTTTCTTTGAAAGAAGATATTCTGAAACCGAAATGCAAAACCCTGATTTTATCAAATTGGCAGAAGCCTTTGGAATACAAGCCAATAAAGTACAAACACGAGAAGAACTTCCTGCTGCTCTAGAAGAGATGTTAAAGTCTCCTAATGCTTATTTTCTGGAAGTAATTGTAGAAAAAGAACACAATGTATTCCCAATGATTCCTTCTGGTGAGAGTGTTTCTAATATTCGTTTAGAATAAAAAAACTTGGAAGTTGGGCTATATTCTGCTTTCCCCTTACCTCTGTTGGTGTTCCTGTGAAAATCCGTTGTTGTTATGTCTTACCCTTCGGCTTGCCGTTGGGGAGCGTCTTACTTACCCACAACAGCAAACTGTTCTTAGTATCTCACTAAGAACAAACTTTACAAGCCTTTTAAATTTAAATATAAAATTAAATATCGAGATAGATTCTCATTCATAGCCAAAACTAAGACTAAATAATGCAAAAAATATGATCGGAGACCCATCAGAGCAGTTTGCTTTTGTGGGTCAAGACCATATAAGTAGTTAGAGATTAAAAATCTATTGCTCTGAAGTCGGGATTTGTAATCCCGACTAGCTGATTGATACGCAGTTTGTAAAAGGCTTACCTGTTGCGATTATGAAACCGTTGA